>JAHFSN010000079.1 GCA_023265735.1 Spirochaetaceae bacterium
ATTTTTCCAGAGCCTCGCTGAGGATGGTGTGGTTGGTGTATCCGCACGTCCTGGTCACGATGTCCCAGGCCACGTCCCAGGGAAGCTTCTGCCAGTCGATGAGCAGACGCATCAGCTCGGGGATGGCCACCACCGGGTGGGTGTCGTTGAGCTGGATGGCGACTTTGTTGGGAAATACGGTGAAATCGTCCCCGTACTTCTTTTTGAAATTGAGGACGATATCTTGAAGGGACGCCGAGACGAAGAAGTACTGCTGCCGGAGCCGAAGGGCCTTTCCCTGGGGGCCCGAATCGTTGGGGTAGAGAACGCGGCTGATGTCCTCGGCGGAGTTCTGCTTTTCCACGGCTCTCTGGTACTGCATGTCGTTGAAGAGTTGCAGATCGAAACCCTCCACCGATTCAGCCTCCCACAGCCTCAGGGTATTGACGGTCTTGGTGTCGTATCCCACGATGGGGGTATCGTAGGGGATGGCCCGGATGTCCTCGGAATTGACCCGGATGTAGTGCTCTTTCCCCTGCTCATCCTTGTGAATGATGACCTGACCCCCGAACTTGACCACCACGGCCAGGTCGGCCCGGCGGATGCCCCACGGGTCACGCTCCACCAGCCAATTCTCCGGCTTCTCGATCTGGAACCCATCGACGATCTTCTGCTGGAACATGCCGTACCGGTACCGAATCCCGTACCCGTGCCCCGGAAGGTCCATGGTGGCGAGGCTGTCGAGGAAACACGCGGCCAGGCGCCCGAGCCCTCCGTTTCCCAACCCCGCATCGGACTCCCGGTCTTCGACGAGGTTGTAGTCGACCCCGAGTTCTTCGAGGACTTCCTTCACGTCTTTTTCCACGGTGAGATTGACGAGATTGTTCCCGAGGGCGCGGCCCATCAGGAACTCGGCGGACAAGTAGAACGCCTGCTTGCCCCCCTGGTCCACGGTCTGCTTGCGGGTCTCGAGCCAATTGTCGAGGATGAGCTCCATGACCGTGTCAGACACTTCGGAATAGAGTTCTTGGGCATCGGCTTCCTGAAGCTGCTTGCCGTAGTGCCGCTTGAGGCGGCCTAGGACTCCGTCCTTGAATTTGGCCTTGTCGATCTTCATAAGCCTCTCCTCGCCTGTTTCTTCATCCCAATCAGGCCAAAGTCTAGCGTCAAGGATGGGGCGATTGCAAGGTGCCCAACAGGTTCCCCGACCGGGGGTCCCACCGCGATAGGCCGCCATCGTACGAGCACGAGAGGAGGAAAGACCCGTCGTCGGCCAGGGCCAAGCCGGTCACCGCGGCGGAATGGGCCGTCCAGCTGACCAAGGGCGCCGACGTGCCTTCGATGCCGACTCGAATCAGCCCCTCGGGTGACCCTTCGGCCCAGAGTCCCCCGGCCGTGACGCGAACGGGGAACGACAGAGGACCGGAGGAAAGCCATCGTTCCTTGGCCTGTGCCAGAGAAGGCCAGGAGGTCCCTGCGGACGGCCGAAGACTTGGCGAAGCTGCCTCCGCGGTGGCGATCGACCCATCCAGCAATGCAACTCCCAGTTGCGACCCAGCGGCGTTGAAGGCGAGTCCGATGACCGGTCCCTCGTGGGGCTGGAGCCAGCGGTACAGAAGTTCTCCGGTGGAAGTCTCCCACCAGAGGACCTCACCCTCCCTCCCCCCGGTGGCGAAACTCTGTCCGTCGGGAGATAGGGCCAGGGCCGTGAAACCCTGCCAAGGGCTGGCACCCAGACCACAGAGGATCAGGAGGCCCCACAGCAAGACAAATGCAGGCCGGCCCCACCGCGGTGCTGATCTCGGGCGCATCAGAGCTCTCTCCTCTCGCGAAACCCACCCGACCAGTACTCCTCCCCGTAGTCCACCGTCAGTTGGTCTCCGGCCGATACGGGGCGAATCACGCGAAAGAAGGTGACAAACAGGCCATCGACGAGGGTGTGATCGACCGCGAGGTTGGGCTGGGACGAATGGTTGGCGAACCGCAGCTCGTTCCCCTCCCGCAGGGCATTGACCTCAAATTCCGTTCCGTCAGGGAGCTCGTCGGGGTAGTTCCAGGCGTAGTCCGAAAGGTAGTGACCATCAACTTTGGTGTCTGGGGGGGCGTCACCGGCGGCCTGGATGACTCCCGCATATTCACCCACAAGGTCACCGTCCCGAAGGTCCGAGACCGAAAACAGGCCCCAGCCCACCTCTGGATCAACCTCTTTTACCTCGAGGGGCGGCCGCCATCCGCGGCGCAGGGCGTCTCCGTACTGGGCCGTGAGAGCCTCGAATTCCGCTCTGTTGGCCTCGTAATAGGGGCTGGTCGCCCACGAATGCTCCGCCACGCGCAGATCGGCGATCCGCGAATGAACAAGGTAGATGAGCCCTCGGCGGGCGAAGAACTCAGGGATGGTTTCCATGCCTCAACCTATCCTGGGTGCCCAGGGGCGGTCCAGACGGATCGGATCTTCGGCTTCGGAGACTCGAGGGGTGCTCTTTGCGACATCTCTGACGAAATCTGAACATTGCGGTCAACTTGCTTCCCAAATTGCCACTTTTGTGTAGCGAAATTCAGCGTCGCCTCAGATTTAATTGACTTTGCTTCACTTTTTGGTGTACTATTAGGCTCATTCTCGGAATTTGCCAAATTTTCTGGTTATTTTAGGGAGAACGCAATGTCTCAATCCTCCAAGACTGGAGCGGATTCTTTGGTCGACGTCCTCATTCAAGAGGGGGTCGAATTTATTTTTGGCCTTCCCGGGGGCGCCGCCATCCCCATCTTTGATGCCCTCGTCGGCCGAGCCATCAAACTTGTCCTGACCCGCCACGAACAGGGCGCCGTCCACATGGCCGACGGTTACGCCCGGGCCACGGGTAGAGTCGGGGTCGCCCTGGTGACCTCGGGCCCTGGCGCCACCAACGCCATCACGGGTCTGTTCACGGCTCTGCTCGATTCTATCCCCATCGTCGTTCTCAGTGGCCAAACTCCCACCTGGAACCTCGGCCTTGACGCTTTCCAGGAGGCCGATATCTACGGCATCACCCATCCTGTCGTGAAGCATTCCTACTTGGTCAAGGATGTGGCGGATCTGCCCCGGGTTCTCAAGGAAGCGTTTCATTTGGCAAGGACGGGCCGTCCCGGGCCGGTGTTGGTTGACCTCCCCAAGGATATCACAAGCAAGGAATTTGTGCCCGACTACGAGGCTCCGTTCCAGCTGCCAGGATACCAGCCCGTTCCCGTCCCCAGCTCCGAGGAGATTCGGAGGGCGGTCGACCTGTTGAAGAAGGCCAAAAAGCCCATCCTCCTTGCAGGCCACGGGGCCATCATCAGCGGCGCCCAGGATGAGCTCCTCCGCCTCGTGGAAGTTCTTCAGATCCCCGTCGTGAACACCCTCCTGGGCAAGGGGGCGTTTCCCGAGTCCCACGAAATGAGCCTGGGGATGCTGGGGATGCACGGCACCGCCTACGCCAACAAGGCCATGGTCGAGGCCGACCTCATCTTTTCTGTGGGCTCCCGGTTTGACGACCGCATTGTGGGGAGCTACGACGACTTCGGTCTGGGCGCCGTCAAGATGCACCTCGACATCGACCCCGCCGAAATCAACAAGGTTGTGAAAGTCGACTGCGCCCTTGCGGGAGACGCGAAGACCGTCCTCGCCGAAATGCTTCCTCTTCTTGAGCGCGGTGACGTCGTGGCCTGGAACAAGCAGATCAAGCGCTGGAAGCGTGAGTTTCCCCTGACCTATCGAAAGGAGGGCCGGCTCCGGGCCCAGCACGTCATCGAGGAAGTCTACAAGCTCACCCGAGGAAAGGCCGTGGTGACGACGGATGTGGGCCAGCACCAGATGTGGGCCGCTCAGTTCTACCTCACCGACCAACGGTTCAACTGGCTCAGTTCGGGCGGAGCCGGAACCATGGGCTGGGGATTTCCCGCGGCCATCGGAGCCCAGTTGGGCCGCCCCGGGGAGGCCGTGGTGGCCATCGTGGGCGACGGGGGTTTCCAAATGACCCTCCCCGAGCTCTCGACGGCGGTGATCAACAAGCTCCCCATCAAGATCCTGATTATCAACAACCGATACCTGGGCATGGTCCGCCAGTGGCAGAACATGTTCTACGACGACAGGCTTTCGGGGGTGGACCTGGAAGGCAGTCCCGACTTCGTCAAACTGGCCCAGGCCTACGGCCTCAAGGGTTTCCGAATCAAACGTTCGGCCGACGTGAAGAAGATCCTCAAGGCGGCCCTGGCCTACAACGACGGCCCCTGCATCATCGACGCCGAGGTCGAGAAGCACGACAACGTCTTCCCCATGGTCCCGTCGGGCGCGTCCCTCCGGGCAATGGTGTTGGAACAGCCTAAGAAACGCATGGAAAAACCTACGGGAGGGACCTGAGACATGACCACAGAAATCGCCGGAAGACACACCATCAGTCTCTACGTGGCGAACAAACCGGGAGTCCTCAACCGGATCGCCCTGGTGTTTGGCCGTCGGGGGTACAACATCGACAGTCTGGTGGTCAGCGAATCGACGGATGCCGCCTACTCTTACATGAATATTGTGGCCTCGGGTGATCCCGAGACCCTCATCCAAATCATCAAGCAGCTGAACAAGCTGGTCGACGTCGTCAGTGCCAAGGACTACAGCGATGAGGACGTGATCCAGAAGGAGCTCGCCCTCTTCAAGGTCAACTGCCCGCCTCATCAACGGACGGAAGTGCTCCAGATCGCCCAAACGTTCAAGGCCGTTCCCGAGGACCTGACGGGCAACACCATCACTCTCATGGTGACGGGGAAAAGCGAAAAGATCGATGCCCTCAGAGAGATGCTATCGCCCTATGGCATCCTCGAGCTGGTCAGGACGGGCAAGGTTCTCATCAGCCGAGGAGATCACCGAACAAGCCAGAACTGAACCACTGAGTCACGGTCGCCTCCAGAGCCGCGGCGGCCGGGTTCAGGGTCGGCCCTTCCCTGCGAACGAGGGAGAGGGTTCGAGTGGGCGTGGGCGGCAAGAGGTCGAGGTAGGCCGGACCGGAGGCCTTTCGCACCATCCGGGGGACGAGGCTGATCCCGAGCCCCGCCTCGACCAGGGCCTGAACGGTGTCGATCCCGGCGCTCTCGTAAACGATCCGGGGTTCCAGACCCCGGGAAGCCAGATAGTCGAGGACAATCTTGCGAAACCCATGGCCGCTCTTCATGACGATGAGCGGCTCATCAGCCAGGGCCTCTACGGTCACGGCGCCACGTCCGGCCAACGGGTGTTCTGCCGGGAGGGCAACCAGCAGCGGCTCGGTATACAACGGAGTAGCCCGAAGGCCCGCCGCCAATCCCGCTTCATCCACCAAGGCGAGGTCCACCTCTCCCGTCAGCACAGCCTGGGCCAGTCCCGGTGAAGATTCCTCGAGAAGACGCACGGTGAGTCCGGGGTGGTCGTGACGGAACGGCCGAAGCAAGGGAGGAAGGATGTAGGTTCCCGTCGAGGGGAGGCACCCGAGGGCGACCTCGCCCCTGTGGAGACCGTCGAGCTCTTCGATCTCCTGGCGGGCCTCGGCAAGTTGACGGAGGCACTCGCTGGCCCGGGGGAGAAACAGGCTGCCCCGGGCCGTCAACCGGGCTCCCGTCCGGCGTCGTTCCAGCAGGGCACCGCCCAGCTCATCTTCGAGCTTCGCGATTTGGCTAGACAGCGAAGGTTGGGAAACGTGGCAGTTCTCGGCGGCGGCCGTAAACGAGCCGCTGGCGGCGATGGCCAAAAAGTACCGAAGCTGGTGGACTTCCATAGGTATCTCCTATCCATCTCATAGATATCATATCTTTTACATATAGTCGATTTGTCGGTATCCTCATTCCTAACAAAGCGGAGGAAAAGGATGGCAAAAGGAACTCTCTACAATAAGATCTGGGATTCCCACACCGTGGCCCTGCTGCCCACGGGACAAACCCAGCTGTTCATTGGTCTGCACCTCGTCCACGAAGTGACGAGTCCCCAGGCCTTTGACATGCTCAGGGAGCGGGGCCTGAAGGTCGCTTATCCGGACCGGACGTTCGCCACCATGGACCACATCGTCCCAACCAAGAGCCAAAAGCGCCCCTTCACGGACGATCAGGCCGAGCTCATGATGCAGGCCATCGAACGCAACACCCGGGATTTTGGGGTGAACTTCTTTGACTTCGCCTCGGGCCGGCAGGGCGTTGTCCACATCATCGGTCCCGAACTCGGACTCACCCAGCCGGGCATGACCATCGCCTGCGGAGACAGTCACACGGCCACCCACGGGGCCTTTGGGTCCCTGGCCTTCGGTATCGGGACGAGCCAGGTCCGCGACGTCTTGGCCACCCAGTGTCTCTCCATGGACCCCATGAAGGTCCGGCGGGTGGAAGTCAACGGCACCCTCAAACCGGGGGTTACCCCCAAGGACGTGGCCCTGTTTCTGATCAACCGGCTGGGCGTCAAAGGCGGCATCGGTTATGCCTACGAGTACGCTGGCCAGGTCTTCGACGACATGACCATGGAAGGCCGCATGACGGTCTGCAACATGGCCATCGAGGGCGGCGCCCGGGTCGGCTACTGCAACCCTGACGACACCACCTTCGCCTACCTCAAGGGCAAGGAACACGCGCCGCGGGGTGCCGAATGGGACAAGGCCGTAGCCCGCTGGAGGGACATTGCGTCCGATCGTGGTGCGGAGTACGACGACGTCGTGAAGTTTGAGGCGGCCGAAATTGAGCCCATGGTGACCTGGGGGGTGACCCCCGGGCAAAGCGTGGCGGTCGGCGATACGCTGCCGGATCCCGAGGCTATTTCCGACAAGGGAGAGAAGGAATCGGCCCTCCTGGCCTATCGGCACATGAAGCTCAGTCCAAGGCAGAAGGCCATCGACATCAAGATCGACGTGGCCTTCATTGGAAGCTGCACCAACGGGCGAATCAGCGACTTGCGGGCGGCGGCCGAGGTCGTCAAGGGCCACAAGGTGTCCCCCGGCGTCCAAGCCTTCGTGGTCCCCGGCTCCATGCAGGTTCGTCAGGCAGCCATGAGCGAAGGGTTGGACAAGGTGTTCATCGCGGCGGGTTTTGAATGGAGGGAAGCGGGCTGTTCGATGTGTTTGGCCATGAACCCTGACCAGCTCAAGGGTGACCAAATCTCGGCAAGTTCCAGCAACCGGAACTTTATCGGCCGCCAGGGAAGTACCACGGGAAGAACCCTGCTCATGTCCCCTGCCATGGTGGCTGCGGCCGCCATTGCCGGTCACGTCGTCGACATTCGAACATTTGCCTAAGGAGAGCCGTATGTCCAAGATTGTTGTAATTCAAGGCCGCGCCGTCCCCGTCGTGGGAGACGATATTGACACCGACCGGATCATCCCGGCCCGGTACCTTAAAGAAATCACCTTCAGTCGGATGGGGCAGTATCCCTTTTACGACGAACGGTTTCACGCCGATGGCTCGAAGAAGGACCACCCGTTCAACAGACCGGAGTACCAAGGGGCGTCTGTCCTTCTGGGCAACGTGAACTTCGGGTGCGGTTCCAGCCGTGAGCACGCCCCCCAGAGCCTGGTCCGTTGGGGAATTCGGGCCATCGTTGCCGAGAGTTTTGCCGAAATTTTTGCGGGAAACTGCGTGATGCTCGGAACCCCTGCCCTCGTGGCCTCTAAGGAAGACATGGCCAAGCTCCAGAAGTTGGCCGCGGAAAAGCCCGGAACCGTCTTCTCTGTGGACCTGCAGGCCCTCGAGGTCAAGGCCGACGGACTGACCGTCAAGGTGACCATGCCTCCTTCCCGCCGCAACGCGCTGATCGAAGGAACCTGGGACAGCACGGCCCTGCTCCTGGCGAACGCCGACGCCGTGAAGGCCAAGGCCGCCATCCTTCCCCATCCTTCGGCCAAGCACTGAACTAGTTTGACAGGGCGAG
>JAHFSN010000080.1:0-3559 GCA_023265735.1 Spirochaetaceae bacterium
CGAGGAAATCCTTACTACCTGAAGTACTCCATAGCGCAAACCGCCGAAAGGATGCCCGGTGCCCGTGTGGTCCTTTTGGGTGACGCGGAAAACCAGTCGCTGGCCAGCCTTTGTGAACATCACGCCATGGACGACTACAGGACCCTCGCCCGAGAGGTCGAGCGGGTGTACGTCCATCTTTCACCCAATACCAGGGAGTTTGAGCTGTTCTGCCTGCAAAGATGGTTTCTTGTGGCCGAGTTTGCCCGGAGAAACCAGCTCGAGGGTCCGCTGCTCTGCCTCGATTCCGATGTTCTGGTCTTCGATGACGCGTTTTCCGGTCTCGCCCGAGACAAGGTAGATCTGGCGACCACCCGAGTCTTGGGACCAGCGTTCACCTACTTTGGAAGTGCAGCGATCCTGGACCAGTTTGTGGCATTTGTGCTGGAGAGCTACCGCGAGCCAGAACGGCGGGCCGTCCTGGAGAAGATCTTCGAAACGGGCGAAACCCCCTTCTTTCTGAAGGGGAAATACGTCTCGGACATGCAGTTGTTGGGGCTCTTTGCCCAGACTCAAGTCCATTCGAGGGACTTGTTTACCCTCCGAGACGACGTGGTCTTCGACTACGCGTTCCACACCTCCGAAGGATTTGCCTTCAATCCCTACAAGAGGATCAAGCGCCTTTGGTGGCGCCATGGGCAACCCTTCGGGAGAAGGGGTGGCAAGCTGGTTCGATTCGCCGGACTCCACTTTCAGGTGGGTTCGAAGATCTTCCTGCCGTTGTATTACCGAGGAAGGACCAAATTTTCTGACCGCTGGGTGTTCCGCCTGGTCCACCTCAGGGGAGCCGTGACCACGATGTTGAAGTTCATTCTTGACCGAGGGAGGAAGTGGCGTGCCGAAGGTTGATGTTCCCGTCCTGCTGATCGTCTTCAATCGCCCAGACACCACCGCCCGGGTCCTCGACGCCCTTCGGTCGTCGGGAGTGCCGAGGCTTTATGTGTCCTGTGATGCTCCTCGGGACGGACGGCCCCAGGATGCTGCCAAAGTCCAAAGTGTCCGGAAGCTGATCGAGGAAGCTCAATCGTGGTGTCAAGTAAAGACCCTGTTCCAGACCGAGAACCGAGGCTGCTCTCGGGGCCCCTTTTTGGCCATGGACTGGTTCTTCGCCCACGAAGAGGAAGGAGTTGTCCTCGAGGACGATTGTGTTCCCCATCCCGACTTCCTTCCCTACTGCCAGGAACTCCTCGCGAAATACCGAGACGACACCCGGGTGATGACCATTTCCGGAGACCGCTCTCCGCTGAGGGCCGAGACAGACTTTGGGCAGTTCAGCTACGGATTCTCCCGGTTCTCCCTCACCTGGGGCTGGGCGTCCTGGCGGAGGGCCTGGCAGACCTTCGACATTTCCCTCGGCACGTGGCCGCAGGTGAAGCAGGCCGGTTGGCTGAAGGGTCTCTACCGAGACGAGGACGTCTACAATGGGCTCTACGACGCGTTTGAAGGCGTCTACACCGGGCGTCACAACACGGTTTGGGACTACCAGTGGACCTACAACTGCCTGTTCCATTCGGGTCTTTCCGTGATTCCGTCCAAGAACTTGATCAGCAACATCGGATTCGGCAGCGACTCAACCCATACCGGAGATCCAAATTCCCCTCGAGCGTCCGTCAAGACGGAACCCATCCTCCCACTTGCCCACCCCTCGCTCGTCCATCCTTGGACGACCCTCGACGAGCAGATCCTTCACCAAGGCATGGGCGTGGAACATCGCCCTTGGTGGCGCAAGGCCCTGAAGCGTCTCGTCCGCCGTCGAGGCCCGCGGGTTCAGTATTTTCAGCTGCCTTAAGGAACACCGCGCATGATTCTTTTCTTTGCTCCCGGAGGACGGCTGGGGAACTTGATGTTTCAACTGTCGTACCTTCAATCCATCAAGAAGCCCCGGGAACGAGTCCTGTGCACAGGGCTGAATGGAGCCAAGAGGTCCCTGGCGGGCCTGGATCGCTTCTACGGTCTCGAAGGGGCGCTGGTTCCGCTCGTTCTCAAATGGGGTCTGTGGTTGGTCATCAAGGTGGGATTCCTTGACTCCCGGCTCTTCGGGCAGATCGAAGAACGAGAAGATGGACAAATCATCGTCCGTCGCGGCTGGCTCCCCGTCCGCGTGGTCGGGGGGTTCTTCCAGTTTCCCCAAGGGCCCACCCCAGAAGGCCGGAAGATCCTGCAGCCGCGGGCGGTGTACCGGGAAAGGGCGAAACAAGTCTATCAGACGGCGACGCGGTCCCGGACGCTGTTCCTGCACATTCGCCGGACCGACTACACGTTCTTTCGGCTTGAGAACGGTCGGCATCTCGATCTTCCCCTTTCCTACTATCAAGAGGCCCTCCAACAATTTGGTGACCTCGGCCAATTCCACGTGTTCGTGGTCGGAGATGACCAGACCTGGGCACGGGAACACTTTTCCTGGCTTCCAAACAAGACCTTTTCTTCGCTAGGACCCCTGGAAGACCTCGCGCTCATGGCCCTTTGTGGGGGTGGGGTCGTTTCCAACAGCAGTTTTGCCTGGTGGGGAGGTCGAACCTGCCGGAGGAGCGAGCCCATCATCGGTCCCCGTTACTGGATCGGTTGGAACATGGGCTATTGGAGGCCTCCGGGCGTCCAGCACGAACGGTTTGTTTTCCTACCGGTCAAGGATGAGGGGGCTCTTTGGTGACGGCCAAGCGCGTGGTCCTCGCCGTTCCGGGGGGGCAAACCAGCAACCAGCTCTGGACGAACCTTTGGCTCGAATCGTTCTGCCACCAAGAGGGCATCGTCTTCGAGAATGTCACTTTGGGTCGCCTGGGATGGATTTGGGGACGTCCGGGGACCTTGGGGCAGCGGCTCCGAGCCCTCCTGTACTTTGGGGCCGTCCGTCTTCGGATTGTCCATCCGTTTCAGTTCGAACAAGAGGATCTTGCCAGAGACTACCAAGAATACTTGAAGTCTGCGAACTTTCGGACCCTCCTCGTCCAAGGCTGGGGCTTCCGGAGTCCCGAGACGGTTCAGAAGTACGCGGCCTACTTCCGCGACAAGTACCGGCCTCGACTTCGCCCCGAGGTTCAGGCGGCCCTTGAGGCCAAGGCCTCGGGCTTTGAGGTCGTGTTGGGGGTTCACCTTCGAGGTAGAGACTATCGCACCTGGCGCAACGGCGAGTTCTTCTTTTCTGCTTCCCAGTACCGAGCTTGGACTGACCAGTTTCTGGCTTTGCAGCCCACACGTCGGGTCAAGGTCATCCTCTTTTCCGACGAGCCCATCGACACAGAGGCCTTTCGATCTCTGACCGTTCCTTGGGAGGTTTCTACCGGAACCCTGGCCGAGGACTACGTCCTCATGGGTCTTTGTACCTACCTCTTGGGGCCGCCCAGCACCTTCACCCTTTGGGCTTCGTTTCTGGGAGATAACACGTGCATTCAACTCAGGTCTTCTCACGACACGATGGCTCAGGCCCTCACCGAGCGGGTCGTCAGTCCCTACCGGTGATTCCATGAAGATTCAAAACATCCCCTTCCGCCTGGAGGGTGAAGCCATCCGGGCCTGGTATCGA
>JAHFSN010000080.1:3569-7824 GCA_023265735.1 Spirochaetaceae bacterium
TTGCCGCTACGAACCCGAGACACGCCTCGATTTCCAGCCCTCGACCGTGACTCCGGGGACGATTGTCTTCTGTGAAGCCTGGCTCCTCAAGGAGTTCCTCACGAAGGTGGCGCCCCAATGTCCCAGCCCCTTCATCGTGGTGAGCTCCAATGGCGACCCGAACTTCACCGCCGACAAGCTGGAGTTGATCCCTTCGTCGGTCCAAGCCCTCTGGACCCAGAATTGTGAAGTCCGCGACCCCAGAGTTCACCCGCTCCCCATCGGACTCGAAAACGCAAGGCTCCATACCAACGGCATCGTCAAGGACTTCGACGCCCTGCGGCGTCGGCAGCCACCGCACCGAAACCGCATTCTCTGGGGTTTTTCCGAGGTGACCAACCCAGTCGTCCGAGGCCCCGCTCGAGAGGCCTTGCAGCGGTGTCGTGTCGCTGATCACGTAACGGCCCCCAATAGTCGGCGCTATCGCCGGCGGGCTGCCGAGTACCGGTTCATCGCGAGTCCCCCTGGCAACGGAGTCGACTGCCACCGGACGTGGGAAGCTCTCTACCTTCGGTGTGTCCCGATTGTCCTGAGGTCGGTCCTGACCCTGCGGCTCGAGGCGCTCGGGTTGCCCCTCTGGCTTGTCGAGGACTTTGGTGAGCTCGAAACGGCCACAGAGGAGCATTTGGCCGAGACATACCAGGCCTTGGCGCCGAAATTTGACCACCCGGCCCTCTGGCTTGAGTTTTGGGAACGCGCGGTGAGAAACCATGGCCATATCTAGTCCGGTGTTTGTGGTCACGGCGGTCCACAACAGGCGGGAGATCACCCAGGCCTTTGCCCGGAGATTGGCTTCCCAAACCCTCCCCGGCATCCACTTGGTGGTGGTCGACGACGGGTCTACCGATGGCACGGCTGACGCCGTCCGCGGGGTCTACGGAGCCACCACCATTCTGACGGGGAGTGGGCACCTGTGGTGGGGGGGGAGCCTCCACAAAGCTGTTACTTGGTTGCGGGCGCAGAACCTGCCAGATTCGACCGTCGTTGTCTTCATGAACGACGATGTCAGTTTCGACGACGAGTTCTTTGCGCGCGCCGTGGAAGAGTTGCGCGGGTTGCCGTCCCGGAGTTTCCTCGTGGCTCCCGGCGTGTTTTCCACCAGCGGTCGGCTCAGCGAGGAAGCCGGGGTGACCGACTGGAGCCGGTTCAAAATCATGCATTACGGCGACCGTCCCGATCGCATTGACCACGCGACCACCCGCAGTCTTTTGATGCTCTGGGCAGACCTGAAAGGCGTAGGCGGCTTTCATCCTACGTTGGTTCCCCACTACACCTCAGACTACATTTTCACCATGACGGCACACCGCCAAGGGATTCGTCTTGTCCCCGCCAAATCCGTGTGCGCCAAGTTCAGCGACGAGACCACGGGGGACCACGGACTCGGAACATCTCGGGGGTGGGCTCGGGTCCGCAAGATGTTCAGTCCCCGGTTCTCGTACAACCCGCTCCACCAAGCGTTCTTTGTGTGGTACATCTGCCCTTGGTACTACAAGATTCCATGCTGGGCACGGATCCTCGTGACGGCCGTGAAGCACTTGAGGTAACCATGCCGGTCCAGTTTCATCCTACCCCCCTTGAAGGGGTCATCCTGGTCACGTCGACGGCATCGGAGGACTCTCGGGGTTGGTTCCAGGAAACCTACCGGACTTCGGAGTATCGGAGCGTCGGGATCACCGGTTTCGTCCAGGACAACCTGTCTCTTTCCGATTCCGGTGTCCTTCGGGGACTTCATTTTCAGAGGGGTGACCACGCCCAGGGCAAGCTGGTTCAGGTCCTGACCGGGTCCTGCTGGGACGTGGCCGTCGATCTCCGTCCGGACTCGGCGACTTGGGCCCGATGGTGGGGCGTCCTGCTGACCTCCGAGAATCGGAAGCAGCTCTATCTCCCCCCGGGGCTGGCCCATGGGCTGCTCTCCCTGACCGACGGAACCTTGGTCAGTTACAAATGTACCCAGGAGTACCATCCCCCATCCGAGGCAGGGATCCGCTGGGACGATCCCGACCTGGCGATCGACTGGCCCCGGAAGCCTTCTTTGGTCAGTGAAAAGGACGCAAACCTGCCATTCTGGAAGGACCTGTGGGCCTGATCTGGGTCACGGGATGCCGGGGCCTGCTGGGCCAAGAGGTGGTCGAACGTCTCCAGCATCGGGGACTTGGGTTTGTCGCCACGGGTCACGAGGTCGACGTGACAGAACCTTCTGCCGTTGACCGTTTTGGCCACGGACAGGACCTCTCTTGGATAGTGAACTGCGCGGCCTACACCGACGTCGACCGGGCTCAGGACGAGCCTGACAAATGCCGAAGGCTCAACGTGTCGGGGCCCGAGGTCCTGGGCGGCTGGGCCCGCAGCCACGGATGCCGGGTCCTCCATCTGTCGTCCGACTTTGTGTTCGATGGAACCAAGGCGACCCCGTACCAGGAAACGGACCCGGTGAACCCCCTTTCGGTCTACGGCCAGACCAAGGCCGATGGGGAACGCCGGCTCCAGAATCTTTGCCCTGATGCCGTTGTGATCAGAACGGGTTGGCTCTACGGAGCGGCCCGGCCGGGATTTGTTGACGCTATTTTGGCCCAACTGAAGCGACCCTCAGCCGTTTCGGTCGTCGGCGACCAATGGGGAAGCCCCACCTGGGCCCGGGACCTGGCCGAGTTCTTGGTTGCCCTCCTGGGGACCGATTCAGTTCCCGGGGGGACCTATCACGTCAGCGCCGAAGGGCAGGCCTCTCGGTTTGAGTGGGCCAGGCTCGTCGCAGGGCCTCGGGCCGAGCGAGTTAGGCAGGTGTCCACAGATCCTCTGGCCAAAGCACCTCGTCCCCAGTACTCTGTGCTCAGCAAAGAAAAGATTCGCCGGGTCTTCGGCTGGACTTTGCCCCCCTGGGAGGCGAGCCTGTCGAAGTTTCTTCGCGAGAGGATCCCCCTGTGACCTGTCCCCCCGTCCTTCTCATTCTCTTTCGCCGTCCTGACCAGACCCGAAGGGTGTTTCAGGCCATCCGGCAGGCTCGACCGACCCGGCTGTACTTGGCCGCCGATGGGCCCCGGACCAACCGCCCCGGAGAGGCCGAGGCCTGCCAGGAGGCCCGGGCCGTTCTTGGTCCCGTTGACTGGCCCTGCGAAGTGAAGACGTTCTTCCGGGACGCCAACGTGGGCATCCGCCGGAACGTGGCCGAAGCCATCACGTGGTTTCTGAACGATGCCAACGAGGGGATCATCCTCGAAGACGACTGCCTGCCCAGCCCGGATTTTTTCGACTTCTGCGCCCAGGCCCTCGACCGATACCGAGACGACACCAGGATCATGCAGATCTGCGGATCGGGTTTCCATCCCGATCCAGAACCGGTGGCCGCCAGTTACTTTTTTTCGCGGTACAACCATGGGTGGGGCTGGGCCACTTGGCGTCGGGCCTGGGACAAGCTGGACCTCCCCCTGGTTGGACTGGAAGCGTTCTTGACCGAGGCCGACCGCACCGGGTTCTGGGACAGCCCCCGAGAACGGACCTACTGGCGAAAGATGTTCCGGCGAACCCGGGACTGGCCCATCGATACTTGGGACTACCAGTGGAAGTTCTCGCTTTGGAAGGAAGGTGGCCTGGCCCTCTATCCCCAGGCCAACATGGTCACCAACCTAGGATTTGGCGAAGGTGCGTCCAACACCCATCAGAAAGAAGTCGACAAGGGTGACAGGCCTTTTGAGGCGCTGGGTACGTTGGTCCACCCCGAATTTGTGATTCGGCACCGCCGGGCCGACCTGGCGAACTTCCACAAGATGTATTGGGGTCACCCCTGGAAGCGATGGGGCTGCCGGATTCAAAAGGGCCTTCGGATGCTCTGGGGCCGGCGATGAAGGGTCGGGCCCTGTTCCTGGACCGAGACGGCATCCTCATGGAGGACCTGGGCTACGTGGGTCACCCCGACGATGTGCGGGTCATCGAGTCCGGACAAGGGACCTTACGTTGGGCCCAGGCCCGGGGGTACAAGCTTATCGTTCTCACGAACCAATCGGGCGTGGCCCGGGGTAAGTTCACGTCGGCCGACGTCGAGCTCGTGAATCAGCGGCTTGTTGAAGAATGGCGGGCCAGGGGCGTAACCTTGGACGCTGTGTTGGTGTGTGCGACCCTGGATGGCGAGGGCCGGAAGCCCCGACCCGGGCTGGCCCTGAAGGCGGCGACCCAGTTTGACTTGGACTTGGCGCGGTGCCTCATGGTGGGCGACAAGGACAGC
>JAHFSN010000081.1 GCA_023265735.1 Spirochaetaceae bacterium
CCCCTCCGTGTGGTTCTGACACGGCTTCCCCGGGTGCTCCCCGCCGCTCGAACCGAGAACACTCCCGACCTCTGGCAGGCGGTCAAGGAGGGAGTCCGCTTTGTCCGCCACGACAAGCCTGTCCGAGAGGTCTTGGTCGCGGTGGCCATCATGGGAATCTTGGGGTTCAATTTTTCGGTCATCCTGCCCGTGCTCGTGAAAAAGACCTTTGCGCTGGGAGAAACGGACTACGGCCTGCTCATGAGCTTCATGGGCGCCGGTAGCCTGGTCGCCGCCCTCACCCTCGCGACCCGAAGCCGTCATGGCCCCCGCAAGGGCCTGCTCCTTGTGATGCCTTTGGCCACGGCGGCGCTGTTTGTCGCCCTGGCGTTTGCCCCCTGGATGCCCCTGGTTCAGGGTCTCATGGTTTTGGTGGGGTTTTCCAACGTGGCCTTCTTCACCACGGCCAACTCGTTCCTCCAGGTGAACTCTCCCCTGGAGTACCGCGGACGCGTCATCGCGTTCTACGCCCTGCTCTTCGCCGGGACTACACCCATCGGCAACCTTCTCTCGGGCGCCCTGGTCGAAGCCGGGGGCCCCTTCCTCGGGTTTCTGGTCACCGGCCTTCTGCTGTTGGCGTGCTTCCTGGTCCTGAGGTTCGTCCGGGGGAGAGCCGAGTCGCGGGGCCCAGTCCCCAGCCGCCCTCCCGAACCTCCGGCTCCTCGACCCTGAGGGCCTGACCCCGGCCGACCTGGGACCAGATTGGCGCCCGGTAGGCCCCCGGAGCCGAAAGGCTGAACCGCCCCCGGGCCCCGCAAACGACCACTCGCCGGCGGCCCGCCTTGTTGAGAAGCGGGTCGCTGACCACCCGGACCACCTGGGGATCCACGTCGGGGCTGGGAAAAGGCTGGAATGACAGCCAGGTGAACGGGAGTTCCCGCTTGTCGATGGCCGCCCGCCGTGCCGTCTGGGCCACCAAGTGGGGAACTTTCCATTTCAAGACATCGTGGCACGCGGCCCCAGCAGCCCGAGCCGGGCACGCTCCCTGGAAGAAGCACGGCCCCGACACCGACCACCCGAGTCCCAGGAGCGCGTCCCGGACGGCCAAGGCATCGGAGTTGGGCCCGTGGGACGCCGGTTCCAGGACGAGGATGCGTCCCTGGGGAGTGAGCAGCGGCTTCAGGCTCGCCAGGAAAGCCGCCCGGCGCTCGATGCGGTCGGGCCTTCCGGCGCCCAGCTCGTTGAGCAGATGCCCCACGACGATGACCTCCCAGGGACCGCCGGTGGGAAGGCCCTTGTCGGCGTCCCATACTTGGGTCTCCAGCCGCTGGTTCGTCTGGGCCGCCAGCTGTTTGGCCAACTTCAGGGCGTCGACGCTTCGATCCGCGGCGGTCACAGATTTCCAGCCGGCCTCCAGGAGTGCAAACGCGCCCGGTGCCGGTCCGCTGCCCAGGTCGAGGGCTCGGCTTCCCGAGTGGACTCCCGCCTGTTTCAGGGCGAACAGCGTCTGGGCGAAACTGACGGGCCAATAATAGAGGAGGTAGGCCCCCAGAAGGTCGCTCCGGTTCAGGTACGCGGCTCCGACCAGGCTGCGGTCCCCCGTGAGTCCCCGGGACAGTTCTTTCACTCCCAGGGCCACCTGGTCGGCTTCGGCGGTGGTCAGACCATCGGTAGGTCCAGTTCCCCCTCTCCACACGGTGAGAAGTTCGGGGAGCAGGCGGTCAAGGGGAGGCTGGGGCATGGCGCATCGTACTCCGACCGGGAGTCCTTGACAACCTATACCGATCGGTATACATTCTCCCCATGGATACGAGAAGTCTCCTCCTCGACCAGGCCGTCCGGCTCTTTGCCGCCCGGGGTGTCGATGCCGTGGGAGTCCAAGAGATCGTCGAATCGGCGGGAGTGACCAAGCCCACCCTCTACCACCACTTCGGCAGCAAGGAGGGCTTGGTCCGGACCCTCCTCGACCGAGGCTTCGGCACCCTCGACCAGGTCCTCGACAGCCTGGGGCCCTACGACCGCGACCTTCCGTACTACCTGGAGCGGCAGGCCGGGCTGTGGATCGACGCCGTCCGGCTCCAACCCGATTGGTTCCGGGTGGAGCTCTCGCTGACCTTCATGCCCGAGGAAAATGCCCTGGCGGCCCTGGTCCGTCCCGGGGTTGCCCGCCTTCAGGAACGGATGGAAGCGCTGTTCATCGAGGCGGGGCAGCAGCACGGCAACATGAAGGGACGCCACCGCATCCTGGCCGCCGGGTGGCACGGCGCCCTCAACCATTGGACGGGCATCCATCTGGGAGGCTGGGTCGACACCAACGAGGCCTTCCTCCGGGCGGGCACCCGGCAGTTCCTCTATGGAATCTTCAGCTAGCCCGTTTTTTTGGAGACAATTCTATACCTACCAGTAGATATAAGGAGTGCATATGAACGAAACAACCCTTCCCGTCTTGGCCAAAACCTGGGCCGACGAGGCCTTCTTCTACCACCTGTATCCCTTGGGAGTCTGCGGGGCCCCCTGGACCAATCCCGAAGGTCCCCCGGTTTCCCGCCTTCGCAGGCTCCTCGATTGGATCGAGCCCGCCGCCCGAATCGGGGCCAACGCCGTGCTCTTCGGACCACTGTGGGAGTCGGCCACCCACGGCTACGATACCCAAAACTACCGGATGCTCGACCGGCGCCTCGGCACCAACGAGGACCTGAAGGAAATCCTGGCAGCGTGGAAGGCCAGGGGGTTCCGCGTCGTGTTTGACGGGGTCTTCAACCACTGCGGCCGCGAGTTCCCCCCCTTTGTGGACCTGCGGAACCGGGGTTCCGACAGCCCCTACCGGGATTGGTTCGCCGGAGTCGATTTCGGGAAACCAAGCCCGTTCGGAGACCCCTTCTCGTACGAAGGCTGGAATGGCCATTTCAACCTGGTCAAGTTCAACCTGTCGCACCCCGGGGTCCGTGCCCATCTTTTCGACGCGGTCCGAAGCTGGATCGACGACTACGACCTCGACGGTCTGCGTCTCGACGCCGCCGACGTGATCGACAAGGACTTTTTGCGGGAGCTCTCCCGGGTCTGCCGGGAAAGGAAGCCTGGGTTCTGGCTCATGGGAGAGGTCATCCACGGTGACTACAGTGCCTGGGCCCCCGGGGCCGGCCTTGACGCGGTGACCAACTACGAGTTGTACAAGGGCCTGTGGTCCAGCCACAACGATGGGAACTACTTTGAGGTGGCCTGGACCCTCAACCGCCAGTTCGGTCCCGAGGGGCTTTACCGGGGACAGATGTACTACACCTTTGGCGACAACCACGACGTAAACCGCCTGGCCAGCACCCTCACCGAGGGCGCCTACCTTTACCCCCACACGCTTCTCACGATGACTGTCCCTGGCATTCCGTCGGTGTACTACGGCACCGAGGCGGGCCTCGAGGGCTCCAAGGCCCCGGGCACCGACGCTCCGTTGCGCCCGTCCCTCGAACCCGGTGCCCTCGAGTCGCTCCCCCACGGATCCCTGCGGGACCTGTGGAAGAAGCTCTCGGTGCTTCGGTCCCAGATCTCGACCCTCCGGACCGGCGACTATCGGCAAGCGACCCTCGCCTCGCGGCAGTTCTCGTTCTGGCGGCTCCCCCGCGACGGGGGACCCGCCTTGCTGGTGGCCGTCAACAGCGCCACGGACAAGGCTGTGATCGAGGTCGACGTCCTCGAGGCCGTTTGGGTCGACCTTTTGAATGGGGATCGACTCGAAGCCCACCACGGAAAGCTCCAGGTGGAGCTGTGGCCCTGCTGGGGACGAATGCTCGTCCCCGAAGGAACTCGGCGGTAGGGAAGAGGATTGCGTTTTCCGTCAAAGGAGACTACACTGCAGAAAAGTTCAATTTCATGATTTCATTACCCTATTCAGAATCAAAACAAACAGAAGCTATCCTCCGGGCCATCCTATCGGCCAGCCACGAAGCCGTCATCGCCGAAGATGGCCAAGGGAAGGTCATCGCGATCAACGCCCGGTTCCTGGAGATGATCGGTTGGTCGGGAGAGTACAAGGCCCAGCCGATGGACGACCTCATCTCGTCCTGGGCCTCGCGGATCGGGCATCCCCACGACCTCGAGGCCTATTTTGCGTCCTGTCGCTCGGCCTCCCCTCCCGAAGGCTCCGTGGAACTTCAGCCCAATTCGGGTCATGTGATCGAAGCGCGGTTCGTCCTCCTCCCTGGAACCGAGGCTCGGTACAGGCTATGGATCTTTCAGGAATGGAGGACCTCTGCCCTGGCCTGGGTGAGCCACGAGATCAAGAATCCCTTGAACGCTGTCCTCGGATTCTCGGAATTGCTGACCGAGGCCTTGGGCACCGAAGCCTCGGAGCCCGTCAAGGCTTCTCTCCGGGGCCTGCGGATCGGGGCCAAGCATCTGCAGACGGTCTTGGGAGACCTCCTCGACCTGTCACGGCTGGAATCGGGGGTCGTGGAGGCCCATCCCGAATGGACCAACGTCTCGACCTTGCTGGAAGACCTCGACGATCTCTTCCGAACCAGGTTTCGCCGCCGGAACCTTGAGTTCGTGGTGACACCTCCCCCGGGATCCCCCACCGAGATCCTGATTGACGCGGGCCGGCTCTCCCAGATTCTGACGAACCTTCTGTCGAACGCCCTTCGGTTCACGAAACGGGGCTGGGTGGCCCTCCGGGTTACCCACAAGGCCGAAGGCTGGGAGTTTGTGGTGGAAGACTCCGGGGTGGGGATACCCGTGGACCAGCAGAAGGTCATCTTCGAACCCTTCATCCAGCAGCAGGGTCAGAAATCACAGAAATTTGGCGGCGCGGGACTGGGCCTGGCCATCTGTCGTACCCTGGCCCAGAGTCTCGGGGGCCACCTGGGCCTGGAGAGCGATCCGGGCGCGGGCAGTCGGTTCAGCGTGATTTTTGACCACCTGGAATCTCGGCCGTTGATGGGCGCTGCCTCGGACGCGGCGGCGTCGGCCTTGCCCCGGACCACCATCCTGGTGGCCGACGATGAGCGGACCAATTACCTCCTCGTCCAGGGATTCCTGAGGGGTACCCCCGTTACCATCCTCACCGCCGGCGATGGCCAGGAGGCTGTGGAACTCTGGAAGACCCACCGGCCCCAGGTCGTTCTCATGGACCTCAGGATGCCCACCCTTTCTGGTCTGGAGGCCGCCCGCCGTATCCGGGCGCTCGATACGAGGCAAGAGACCAGGCTCTTGGCCATGTCGGCGACTCGAATGTCTCCGGCCGAGGCTTTTGAAGGCCGGGCGGTCTGGTCGGGATTTCTGGAAAAGCCCTTCGCGAAGAAGGATTTCTTGAAATTCCTGTCAAATCACCTCACATTTGTGGACTAGCGTTGACGAACCGACGGCTTCACCCTAGAATCTGCCCCAAAAGAAGGTCCCTTTGAAAATCCTCCTGGAAGACGAATCGATTGTTCTCATCGACAAGCCTGTCGGGATACCAACCATCCCCGAGAGGCTGGACACGCAGGGAAGCTGCATCAAGAAGATGCTGGAGGACACCCTCGGGCAGAAGCTGTTCGTGGTTCACCGGCTCGACAAGGAAGTGAGCGGTCTTCTGATCTTTGCCAAGAATCCCGAAGCCCACCGGTTCCTCAGTTTGGAGTTCGAGCATCGCCGGGTCAGCAAGACCTATCTGGCCCTCCTCTGGGGCTACATGGAAAAATCTTCGGGGCTGATCGACAAGCCTATCCGCCAGTACGGCTCGGGCCGCATGGGCGTGGACGAAGACCAGGGAAAGCCCTCCCAAACCGAGTACCAGGTCGTCGAACGATGGAAAGACCTCACGTTGGTGGAAGCGTCTCCCCGGACGGGAAGGCGCCATCAGATTCGGGTGCATTTCTACGCCGAGGGCCACCCCATTGTGGGCGATCGCCGCTACCATCTTCCCAAATGGACCGAACCCCTTCCCCGGCTGATGCTCCACGCCTGGAAGCTGCGGATCCGTCATCCTTCAGGCAAGTACGTTGAGACGCTCTGCCCTCCCCCCCCCGCCTTCGAGGAGGTTCTCCTGAGCTTCCGGCAGAAGGCCTACCACGGCGTAGGCATCAAAGAGGCGGCGGGTCTCAGCTGAGGACTTCCTGCGGGTTCTTTCGCCGGTCCTGACTGATCCAGCCACTAGATCTAGTGTCGCTTCTTCTCATTTCACACTAGCTGAGGCGGGTAACCTGTGCTAGATTGGGTCTAAATGAGAGGCCGCCGATGAGCATCATCAACAACTCGAAAACTGACCCGAACAAGATCCTTCCCATGACCTACCTTTGGGCCCGACAGCACTACAAGGACGGCGTGGCCAACAACTGGGTTCCCGAAGAAATCCCCATGCAGGACGACATCGAGCAGTGGAAGAGTCCCAACTCCCTGACCGACGAGGAACGGCGGCTGATCTATTGGAACCTGGGCTTCTTCAGCACGGCCGAGAGCCTGACCGCCAACAACATCGTCTTGGCGGTGTACAACCACGTGACCAACCCCGAGTGCCGCCAGTACATCCTGCGCCAGGCCTTCGAAGAGGCCATCCACACCGATACCTTCATCTACTGCTGCGACAGCCTGGGCCTCGACCCCGAACAGATCTACACCATGTACCAGTCCATTCCCTCCATCAAGGAGAAGGACGACTTCGTGGTGGAGCTCACCAAGAGCGTATTTGACCCCAACTTCAACACGATTGGGGACGGGAACGTCCAAGCGTTTGTCCACGACCTGGTCGGCTACTACGTCATCATGGAAGGCGTCTTCTTCTACGCTGGCTTCGCCATGATGCTGGCCCTCAAACGTCAGAGGAAGATGATCGGAATCGGCGAGCAGTTCGAATACATCATGCGCGACGAGTCGATTCACTTGAACTTCGGCTGTGACCTCATCAACACCATCGTGGCCGAGTTCCCCCAGATCTGGACCCCGGCCTTCAAGGAGGAGATCACGGGCCTCATCAAGAAAGCCGTGGAACTCGAGAAGACCTACGCCCGGGACGCCTGTCCCGGGGGCATCCTGGGGATCAACAGCGAACAGTTCTGCGACTACGTCGAGCACATCGCCGACCGCCGCCTCGAACGGATCGGCTTGGCCAAGGTCTACGATACCGAGAATCCCTTCCCCTGGATGAGCCAGGCCACCGACCTGTCCAAGGAGAAGAATTTCTTCGAAACCCGGGTGACCGAATATCAAACCGGCGGTCTCGACTGGGACTAGGTTACTCCCACGTCAGCCCCACGTTGACGCCCGTGGGCGGGGGGCCGATGGCGACGGTGAGTTCGGAGGCCGGCACGAGGGGGTGAGTGTCGGCCAGATCGGCGCGGTTGGGCCAAGACCATGAGTAACCCGTGAGCCCCGTGGTGGGAACCCACGCACTGTCGAGACCCTGGAGGCAAAGGGCGGCACCCACGAGCTGGACGATCACCGTGGCCCCGGAACCAGGAACCGTGCCTGTGGCATCGGCCGACCAATCGTCGGGGGTTCCGGACACGGTGGTCATTTCCCGGTACCCATTCCAGAGTTCGACGGACTTGAACCGCGGACGATTGGTGGTGGAAGGCCCCGAAAGCTGCATGCCGACCCGGGGGTTCCTCGTCTTGCCGGCCGTGGACACTGCCAGAGTTCCCTTCCAGTAGCCGGGTCCGGGGGCCGAAAGGGTGACGTCGATGGACTTGAGGACGAAGTCGACCTGGGTCCGCTGTCCCAGGGTGACCGTCACGGTCTCCACTGTAGCCGACCCGACGAGGTAGGCCGTGGCCGACCCCGAGGACCGTTTGACCCCGGCCAGGATGGTGGCCCGGTAGACGCCGGGGTCCACCCCAACGGCTTGGCCGGAACCGGAATCCA
>JAHFSN010000082.1 GCA_023265735.1 Spirochaetaceae bacterium
GAAGTGGCTGACCTGGCGGCCGTAGGTGTAAACGGAGCGGCAGACGAGGGTCCCGACGATTTGGCCGGGGGCTAGGGCAACAAAAGACTGGATCTTGCCGAGGGCCGAGTCATCGAGGCGGCCGGCTTTGGCGGCGTCGAACCGGACGTTGACCCGGCCGTCGGGGTCGACAGGGCCGCGGACGGCGCCGGCCCAGAGGGGTTTTCGGCCGTCCTGGGGGGCCAAGAGCTCCCTGACGAGAAGGGTTTGCGGCACTTTGAGTTCGCCGCCAACCACGTAGTATTCCATCAAATCACTGCCGGCCATGGCTTACTCCTGAAACGTGACGCTGTGCCCGTACGGAGCGGGGGCCCGGCCGCCATTGGTGAGCACCCACAGCACCCGTTGATCCGAAGCCTCGGGGGCGGGGCCGTCGCCATCGGTGAAGACGATGAGCAGGGGAAACCGGTGCTCTTCGGCAAGTTGGAAGACAGGCCGGAAATCGGTGCCCCCGCCTCGGGTCCTCTCGACGCTCCGGGAAAACTCGGACAGCGTCACGGGCTTCGAACAGGTGGTGTCAAACCGGGTGGCCTTCACCGACGCCCCGGCGATGCGACGGATGGCGGCGACCTCCCCTAAGAACGACGCGAGTTGTCCCGACGAGATGGAGCCGCTCTCGTCGATGGCCAAGAGCGCCTCCAGGCCTCGCAGCCGTTTGGTTCCGGGGGCGTCATCAAACCTCTTGGATTCGCGCTTGTACGTCTTGGTGGGATTCGTGGTTCCCCGAGCCGTGAGAAAACGCTTCAGGACCCGTCGCCAGCCGAGGTTCGACGGTCCGTACTCCTGGTCGAGGGCCACGGCCAGGGCCGGCTCCTCCTCGGCTTCGCTGCGGGACCGGTCGGCGAGTTCGGCCACCAGGGACTGGGCGGCGCCGGCCTCCCCTTCGGAGGGCTCGCCCCGGGGGTCCTTCGGCGCCCGAAGCTCGCTGCCCCCCTTGAGGACGATGCGAACTTCCCTTGCGCCGTCGACCAGATTCAGGGGCTCTTCGAGGGCGTCGAGCCAGGTGTAGTACGCCTCGGCGCCCAGGTGCCGGGGCACGGTTCGTCCCAAATCCTTGCCCACGGCCTCGCAGGTCACGGCGTCGGGAAGTCTCTCGTCGGCGGAAAGATGCTCATTGACGGCCAAATCGCAGGCCACGGTCCAGAGGAGGGGATCACGAGCACCCCGACGGTACGAATGGAGGAAGAGCAAGTGCAGCAGTTCGTGGACGACGGCCCCCTGGGCGTGGCGCTCGGACAGACCTTCAAACCACGAGGGGTTGTAGAGAAGCGTGGGGCCAGGCGCAAACCGTATCGCGGTCTGGGTCACGGTGGGGGTCGCCTGAGGCGTGAGGGCCACGGCGGCGGCTCCAAAGAAGGGACGCCGCAGCAAGAGCTGGACGGTGGCGTCACGGAGGGTCATGGGGAGGAGGTTCCCAGGGTACCCAGGACCACCTCGCCGGCGGCGGCAAAGGTGGGAACCCGGCTGGCCAGCAGGGCGAATTCGTCGGGTCGCTGGCGGGCCACCTTCTGAAGGAACAGGACTCGGAATTCCTCGGGAAGCCATCCGACAAACCGGTCGAGGTTCTCGAAGTGAACGGGGTCATCGCGGAAGGCCCACACCACCTTCCCCACCACAAGACCCAGGAGATCGAGCCGGCCCCGGTCGACGAGGGCCGTCAGGTCGGGCTCCGCCTCAGAGAACTTTGTGAGGATGAGGTCGGTGGCTGGAATCCGCACATCCTTGGTCTGCCGAAAACCAAAGAAGGAGGCGGCAGCCTGGGGACCCACCAGACCGGATACCAACTCGCGGAGAAGATTGTCCGGGAGCGTGCAGCGGTTTAGCAGCTCCTGCACCTTGGTCCACGCCCGGGGCGTGGGGGCCTTGGTGGTGGCCGTGCTGTCGGACGCCTTCTTGACGACCAGAAGCAGATCCGGCGAAGTCTTCAGGAAGGTCAGGACCTCGTCGTTGGGTTCGTGGTTCCACGAGTAGTCGAGGTAGTCGTCCAGGTGGGCGGTCACCTCGATGACCACAAACCGGTCCAACATGGCGTCGTCGAGGGTGTTCACCGAGTAGTTCATGGTATCGGGGTTCATCGTCACCCCGATCCTCCAGCCCTCAGCCAGGGCGTGTCCATTGATGCGGCGCTCGAGCAGCAGCGGGTAGAGGACCGAGGTAGTGTCGCTGGGAATTCGATTGATTTCCTCGAGGACGAGGAGACCCCGGGGCGGAAAGAGTCCGGCGTCGACGGCCTGCTTGGTGGGGAGAAACTGGGGAGCCAGGTACCGGGTCAGGCCCGACTCTCGGTCCTTGTCGGGGAGTCCCATGAAGTCGGGACCTTCCAGGGCGGCGCCGTAGAGTCCATGGTAGCCGACCCCCAGCTCCTCGGCGCACTGGCGGTACGCCGACGTCTTCCCGACTCCGCGTTCGCTGACGAGGGCAGAAACACTGTCGGTGTGGAGGAAGAGCTGCTTCACGCACTCCTTGGCTTCGTGGATTCTCATGGATAAAATATTATTGTTTTTGAGTCACAGCGACAAGACAGACCCCTCGGCTCAGTTGCGGTCATTGAGGAAGGGAAAGGCGCCGCCCTTGACCAGCCACGAGAGACCGAAGAGGACGAGGGCCGAGGTCTCGGGCCCGAAGATGTTCATGAGGTCCCGGGCCTTCTGGTCGGGAGCGGTCCAGGCGCCCCAGCCGACAATGCCGATACAAACGAGGATGCCGACGCCAAAGACGATGAAGAGAACATTGCGAACCCTCTTCTGGGGAGTCCCCGAGCTACCACGAGTAAACACGAAGAGGGAGAGCACCGAGAACGCCACAAAGAGGCCGCCTGACCCGATGTTGTGGAGGAGACCCGACACGGGACCGGTGACAAAATTCAGGGTCAGGCCCTGGGGAACGTGCTTGAGGGTCTCGTTGAACGTCGGAAAGAGCGCCAGCAGCAACGCGCAGCACGCCGAAAACCCGGTGATCAAAATGTCCGAGAGACCTTCCTTTCGATAGGGGCGGTAGGCGAACAGAAACACCGTGAGGAAGAACAGGACCCCTTCAAAGTAGTCCCTCATGTTGGTGTAGTAGTAGTCGCTGATCGACGTCGAGGGCTGGAACCAGGTGCCCAGGACCAGGAGCAAGGGCAAAGTCACCCCCAGAAGGCCGATGAGGACCCTCAAGGTCCTGTACGTGAACTGAAACCCGTCTTCGTTTCCTGTCATCCTGGCCCCCCTGGGAACGACACCGTTGGGGGTCATGATAACCGATCCCGGGCGCCTCGGCAAAGAGCCGCGACGCCCTGGGAAGTGAACCCTATTCGCTGATTTGGAACGGGTAGAAGTTATTAATCTTGCCGCACACCTTGCCATCGGCGTAGACGCCCACCCACGTCTCGTTCCATTTCCGGTTGTGGATATAGAACTTTCCGTCGCGGACTTCCCCGTCCCGCTGGGTGATGCCGACCTCGGGGTTCCTGGCGTTCTTCTGGTCCACCCGAAACGTGGATCCGTCCACGGCGGTAACCACAATGGTGCCGGTCTGACCTCCGGCTGACCACTTCAAGACCTTTCCCACGACGAACGGGGCGGTAGAAACGGTCCCTGGGACGACGTCGGCTTCGATGAGGACAGGCGAGGGACTACTCATAGGAATTCACTCCTTCTGGCTTAACAATAGCGGGACGGAGGTGCCGACGAAATTGGTATTTTTGGCCGCCGGGGAGCTTTTTTTTCCCAGGGCGTCGGTGAGAAAGTGATGAAGACGCCCTCGAGCCTTCACCTGACAGTTGCAAAAAGACCGGGGTCGCCCTATAAGTTAACCGAGGTTATGGTGACGGGTGGCAACTGACGTCTGGGTCCTTCTCCTTCACACAGTGGTTTCCACTGGAGGAAACAGCCTTCTGGCCCACATGACCCTGACTTCGAAGCGGCCTCCCGTGGTGGCCGTCGTGGCCTGGTCGGTCACATGGGTGGTCGTGACCCTTTTGTCCGCCCTGTTCGTGAGGCTGTCTCCCCTGGGTCTGACCGCGAGCATTCCCTTCTATCTCTTCAACCTGCTCTTCCTCATCACCTTCGCCTACGTCTTTGAGGAGCGATTCTCCCAGCGGCTGTTTGTCTTCTTCATGTTCTGGGGCTTCTCGTCGTTCCTTTCGGCGATTTGCAAATGGGGAGCCTTGGGGACGGGGCTGGACTCGGGGAACCCCTGGGTCTGGGTGGCGCTCTACTTCGTGGTGTTCTCCATCGCGGTGGTTCTATACCGAGCCCTCTGGAGCCGGAGCATCCGGACCTCCCTCAGGATCTTTGCCCGGGGAAAGCCCGTCTACGTGGCGTTTCCCCTCGTGGCCTTCGTGGTCTTCGTCGCCCTGTATGGTCCCCTGACCAGGGCGCCCAGCGCCCAGGGGTTCTTCGTCATGCTCCTGGTCGAGACCCTGGTTCTTCTGATGTACTACATCCTCTTCGCTCAGTTCCGCCTGCTCTACGAACGGCTCCAGGCGGAAAACCGCCTCTCTGGGATCGAACGGCATCAGCAACTTCAGAAGAGGTACTTCGAGGAGGTCGAGAAGGACGTCCAGGCCCAGGCTCGGCTCCTGCACGATGCCCGGCACCACTTCCTGGCCGTGGCCTCCCTGGCCCAGCAAGAAGACGCCCCGGCGGTCGACCGCTACGTAGCCCAACTGCTCAAGAGCTTTGGCCTCTCGGCCCGACGCTACTGTGAGCACAGCCTCGCCAACGCCGTCATCGGGAGCTACGTGGACATCGCCGAGAAGGAAGGCATTGCCGTCACGACCGACCTCGACCTTCCCTCTGACCTGGGGATCAACGACCATGATTTGTGCACGTTGTTCGGAAACTCCGTGGAAAACGCTGTAGAGGCCTGCCGGAGGATACCCGAAACTTCCCCGGCCTACGGGGTCAGGCACATTGACCTCCGGTCGTCCTTTGAAGAGGGGCGTCTGGTCGTTCGAATCGAAAACAGTTACGAGGGGCATTTGGGTCGAAGGCCCGACCTCTCGTCCAGCAAGGGCGAGGCCGGAGGCATCGGCCTGGAGAGTGTGGCCCAGGTGGTCCGGTCGTATTCCGGATCCCTCGACTACAACGGAGAGGGCTCGATCTTCGTGTTTTCGGCGGTCCTCTTCTCTCCCCTCGCCGGAAATCGCCGAGGTGTCCCTTGCTAAGGGTGGGGATCTGTGACGACGACCCGGCCGCCAACGCGCGGCTGCAGGACCTCTTGGGACAATACGGAGCCCAGAGGACCATCCCCCTTCAGGTTGCCGCCTTCCAAAATGGAGAGGAGCTGCTGGCCCAATTCGCCGAGGGTCTCTCCTTCGACCTGGTCATCCTCGATGTCTACATGGGAGAACTGGATGGCATCGCCGTCGCCAAGAGGATCAGGGAGCGGGACAAACTGTGCCCCATCGTCTTCCTCACCAACTCTCGAGAAGATGCTATCCACGGGTACGGAGTGAGGGCCCTCCAGTACCTGATCAAGCCCATCGAGCCCGAGGCCCTGACACAGACCCTAGACCTGGTCAGGGAAGAGCTTCCTGCCCAAGGGAGCAAGAGCGTACAGATTGAGAATCGCACAGGAATTTACCGGGTGCTCCTGACCGACATCGTGTTCGCCGAGAGCCGAGCCAAGGTCGTCACGGTCCACACCCGAACCCAGGGCGACCTGAGTTTCTACGGTCGCCTCGATCATTTTGCCCAGGACTGCGACGCCTCGCACTTCTTCCGCTGCCACAAGAGTTTTCTCGTCAACCTCGACTTTGTCTACGGCATCAAGGAGCGGAGCTTCGTCCTCAAGACGGGCCAAGCGGTTCGCATCAGCACCAACCTGGCCGATGCCAAGCGGATCTTTGCCGCCCATGCGGCCCGTTATCTCAAGCCCTAAACGTCGAAGCTCGTATGGGCCCGAACGTAATCGGCGGCGGCCTGACTGGGGGCGAAGACCACGTGGTCGAGGCTCGACCACCGTTCGGGGTGGCCTGCGACATTGATGATGGCGGTCTCGTCCATCGTTTCTCCCATGGGCCGTCCGTTTCCGTGGAACACCATGGTCCAACCCAGGTTGACCAGAAGGGGCAGGCACGCGGCGAAGTCCCAAATCTTGAACCGAGTGACCAGGGCCCCGAAGGACCCGGCGGCGAGTCTTGTCATGTTAAACACCGACGAACCCGTCACCTGAACGTAGAAAGGAAGCTGGTACTTTCCAAACCGGGCCAACTGCTGGCTGATGGAGATCATGCACCCCTTGGGAATATCGGGACCCTTGGGCGGCTTCAGGGCAACCGGATGACCGAGCCTCGATTCCCAGCGGTCGGCATCGTCGCCCAGTTTCTCGCGGTAGGTCGTCCCTTCCTTGGAATAGTAGAGTTCGCCCAGGGCCGCCAGAAACACCACCCCTTCCTGGAGCACTCCGCCCTTCATGAACCCGATGGAAACGCCCCAGTTGGGCAGGTTGTTGGCAAAGGGAGCGGTGCCGTCGATGGGGTCAATGACCCAGGCGCTGCCGAGAAATGCCGCCTTCAGATAATCCTCGGATTTTTGGGCGATGGTCTCCTCCCCCAGCACGTACGACCCGAGGGAAGGATTCTCCAGGCGCTCGGTGAGGAAGGCCTCGATGGACTTGTCGGCCAGGGTGACGATGGAATCGTCGTCCTTGTATTCCTTTTCAGGGTATTCGAAGTACGACAAGCCGATCCGCCCGCACCGAAGGACCAGGGGGATCAGTTCGTCGAGGTTCCAGGAGTTCATGGCCCCATGGTACAGGGTTCGGTACCGGGGTTCAAGGCGGGAGAAAGCGGGAGACTGGCGCATCCGAGGATGAAATGGTACAACGGAGTCCACGTGAAACTCCTGGATTGGTTCTTTCTTGTCGCCAGCTTCTCCCTCACGGTGGGGACCGCTTGGGCCGTGTTTGCCCCGTCCTCCAGCCCCCTGCAGGTCGAAGTGCAGGATCCCGAGGGGACGTTTCTCTACCCCCTCGATCAGGATAGGACACTGGAAGCCCACGGCCCCCTCGGAATCACCACCATCGAGGTGGTGCAGGGCAAGGTCTGGGTGGAAGATTCCCCCTGCGTCAACAAGGTCTGCGTCGCGGCCGGCGTGATCCGGCATAGCGGTCAGTTCGTCGCGTGCCTTCCCAACCGCGTGTTTGTGAGAATCACGGGCGGCGCTCCGCCGTCCGAGGAACCCGATGCCCAGGTCCGCTAAAGTCCCGTTGCGGACGGACCTTGTGGCGTTCTTCGGGGCCCTTTCGCTGTTCTTCGCCACGTTGGAGTACTTGTTCCCCAAGCCCATCCCCTTTTTCCGGCTCGGTCTCTCGAACCTGCCCCTCCTCGTCTCCCTGGGATTCTTCAGCTTCCGGGAACAGATGCTCTTGCTCCTGCTGAAAGTCGTCGGCACGGGAATTGTGAACGGCACCCTGGCCAGCCACGTCTTCCTGTTCAGTAGCGGAGCCTCCCTGGCCAGCTTCATCGTGATGTACGGCCTGTACAGGATCGTGCCGCCCCGGTTTCTTTCGCTCACCGGCATCAGCCTGGCCGGTGCCCTGGCCAGCAACGCCGTACAGATCGTCTTGGCCATGACCGTGGTCTATGGTCCCGCCTCGGGGGTGGTGGCCCCCTGGTACCTCGGCCTGGGCACCTTTACCGGCTGGGTAATGGGTTGGGGCGCCACGGCGTTCCAGCGTCACTCCAAATGGCTGGAGAGGCTTCGTGCCACCGCGTAGGCGCCCCGACTTTCTGGGACCCCGAATCCATCCCA
>JAHFSN010000083.1 GCA_023265735.1 Spirochaetaceae bacterium
CCAGGCCCCTTCAATCTGATAACTCGATGTGGCCGCCCCCCAGAGAAAATCGCGGGGAAAAGCGAGATCTGCCATAAAACGGCTCCTCGAGGGGCGTCGTTGCTACTCGGTGGTGACGGACTTCGCCAGATTCCTGGGTCGGTCCACGTCGACGCCCAACTCGACAGCAGTATAGTACGCGAAAAGCTGCAGGGGAATCAGGGTCAGGAAGGGAGCCAGGAGTTCCTCGGTCTTGGGGACCCGGACCACGTCGTCGACCAGGGACGCCAGGCGGGGGTCGTCGCTGTTGGTCACGGCAATCACCGGTCCCCGACGGGCCTTCACCTCCTGAATGTTGCTCAGGACCTTGTCGAACGAGTCGCCTTCGGTGATGAGGAACACGCTGGGGGTCTCGGGCCCGACCAGGGCCAGGGGTCCGTGCTTCAGGCCCCCCGAACTGAACCCTTCGGCGTGGACATAGCTGATCTCCTTGAGCTTGAGGGCTCCCTCCAAGGCAACGGGGTACTGAATTCCTCTGCCCATGTAGAGAAAGTTCTTGTACTTCAAATACTTCTTGGCCAGGTTGTGGATGGTCGGCGACTGCTGGAGGGCGACTTCCATAAGGCCCGGAAGGGCCAGAAGGCTCTCGATGATCTCCCGGCCCCGGGCCAAGCTGAGGATGCGCATCCGCCCCAGAAGGAGCGTCAGCAGGGCCATGACCGCCATCTGCCCGAGAAAGGCCTTGGAGCTCGTCACCGAGATTTCAGGGCCGGCGTGGATGTAGACGCCTCCCTTGCAGAGTCGGGCGATGGTGGACCCCACGGCGTTGACCACCCCCAGGACCCGGCCTCCCCGCTGTTGCAGTTCCTGGACGGCTTGGATGGTATCGGCGGTCTCCCCGGACTGGCTGACGGCAAAGTAGAGGGTGTCCTTGTCGACGATGGGGTTGCGGTAGCGGAACTCGCTGGCGTCTTCGGCGCTGGCGGGGATCCGAGCCACCGTCTCGAGAAGATAGGCGCCCACCTGGGCCGCGTAGAGGGCGCTTCCCATGGCCACGAAAACCACCCTCTTGATGTCCAGAAGGTCCCGGCTTTCCAGGTTCAAACCTCCGAGCTTGGCCGTGCCGAAGTCGCCCAGGAGGCGGCCCCCATGGCCCAGGGCCCGCCGGAGGGCTTCAGGTTCCTCGAAGATTTCCTTGACGAAGTAGTGGGGAAATTCTCCCAGCACGGCCGACTCGGCCGACCAGCTCAGGGCCTCGGCTTCCCGGGCGACCACCTCGTTCTGCAGAGTCTTCGTGATCCATTCATTTTTCCGAATGATGACCATTTCGCGGTCCTCCAAAAAGGCCGCGTTTCTGGTCGCCCCGATGAAGGCTGCGGGGTCCGATGCCAGATAGATTTCGTCGTTCCCCTGCCCCACCACGAGGGGACTCCCGTTTTTGGCACCGATGAGAAGCTCGGGCTCGTCCTGGAAGAGGGCAATGATGCCGTAGGTTCCCACCAGGCGGCCCAGGGTGCGCCTGACGGCGTCCTCGGGGGCCTCGGCAGGGTAGGATTTCAGGTTGTCTTCGATCAGGTGGGCAATCACTTCGGAGTCGGTCTCACTCTTGAAGGCGTAGCCCTTGCCCAGGAGCTCGGCCTTGAGGGCGTGGTAGTTGTCGATAATGCCGTTGTGGACGATGGCCACCCGTCCCGACGCGGACAGGTGGGGATGGGCGTTGGCATCGGTGACCTTCCCGTGGGTGGCCCAACGGGTGTGAGCCAATCCACAGTGGGCCGACGGGGTCTCGGGCAGACTCGCCTCGAGGCTGGCCACCTTCCCCTCCTTCTTGTGGACCTTGATCTGGTTGCGCCAAACGTAGGCCATTCCCGAGGAATCGTAGCCCCGGTACTCGAGCATCTTCAAACCCTGCAAGAGGACGTCTGTGGCCTTCCGCGGCCCCATGTAGCCCACAATTCCGCACATACTAAGACTCCTTATCCGTAAATGAGACGTCGGATCTGCCGTTCGCTGGGAGGCTCGACCCGGAAGCGTCGACGGGCCACTTCCTCCCGCAGACGCCGGAAGATTTCGTCATTCTTCAGCCCCTGGGCCTGGTACCGCAGATGCGACCGCACGACGTACTCCTTGACCGTCGGCTCGGTCAGGGCCAAGAACTCGTCGCCCAACCGGCGGACGAGAGACTCGTCCAACGAGTAGGTTTGTGCCAGGTGGCGTACCCAGGCGTCATCGAGGGGATTCGCGCTCAACATGGCTTGAGTTTCGTCATTTCGAGGGTTTTGACAAGGTTTTGTCGCCATTTATGCCCGATTTCGGGCAGGAAAGCGAGGGTGTTCTCGAAATGGGTCCAGGAAGTCGCCCTGAAGGCCCCGCGAGAATCGGCCGATAAGAACACCATGAAAGTCCTTGGTCTTGTTCTCCTCTCGGTCTTCCTTTGGCAGTGCTCGTCGCAGGGACCCGCGGTAGTCCCGGCGAAAATTCTTCCGAAACCACCCGTTCCCGCGGTCCAAGCCGACGACGATCAGCGGTCGGTCTCTCTGGAGGACTTTCAAAGGAGCGCTTGGGCTCCGCTTCCTCCGACAGCGACCTGGAAGGCCATTCCCGGTGGGGCCGCGGTGTCTCTTCAGGACGGCCGCGAACTGACCCTCACCTTCGTGTCGCCCCAGGTGGTGCGCTGGTGGGTTCCCCCGGCCTCGGGAGCCAAGGCCCTCTCGCCATCGGCCCGGTATCCCCAGGACCTGGCCGCCGTCAAGGTTTCCGAGACGGACGGCGTCTTGGCCATTGACACCACTGACCTCGCGGTTCGTCTCAAGCTCTCCGACCTGTCGTGGAACCTCATCCGCGGTGACAAGGTTGTCCTGAAGACGGCCCCTCCCCAAGCGGCAGGCCGCCGGCTCCAGCAGGGGTTCGCGGCCGACTCGGCGGTCCGCTGGTTCGGCCCCGGCCTGACTAAAGACTCCCAGGCCGCCAAGTTCTGGACCGACAGGACCCCCAATTCCGAAGGGACCGGCCCCTGGGCGGCGCCCTTCGTGTTCGGAGCCGGGGGCACCCTTCCCTTCGCCATCGGTTTGGACAATTCCTACCAGACTTACACGAGGGTCACCGAGACCCAGGCGTCCCTGGGGGCGCTCAATGGGGGTCTCGACCTCCTAGTGGCCGCCGACTCCCGGGCCTCGGGCGTGGTGGCGGCCCTGACCGAATTGACAGGACGCCCCGGAGTTCCCCCCGAATGGGCCCACGGAACCGCCCTGACCCTCCCTGCCCAGGAGTCCGGCGCCTTCTTGCGCCGGGAGGCCTTGGCCATCCAAACCGCCGCCGGACCCGCCGTGGCGCGGCCCGGGTTCCAGACCATCGTGACCGGTAGCCGGACTTCCGGCCCCCTTCCCGACCTCACCCAGATGGGCACCCAGGACGGCTGGGTCTCGAGCTTGAAGGTGGCCTCGTGGCCTACGGGAGCTGGGGCAGTTCTTCCGATGGTGGAGGGACGCCGCGACTGGGCGGCCCGGTTTGACGACCAGGGCTTAAGCTCTCCCTTGGCGCGCATGAACAACCGGCTTCCTGCCCTGGAGGCCCAGGTCGTCCACGGAGCGTGGCAGAACCTGAGTCCGGGGCTCCGACCCTTCCTTCTGGCGGAGTCGGGAGGTTTGGGTTCGGTGCGGTACGCCTTGCCCGAAAAACACGTCGTAGCGGGAAAGGACGAAGCGGCCCTGGCCGAGGTCCTCGCCCTCGGGATGGCGGGCCAGGGAACTCCTGCCATTGTCCTGGACCTCACGCCCCTCGCCCAAGCCGAGACCAAGGAGGCCGGGTTCCGCAGCCTGCTGTCGTGGATGATGGTCCCCGTGCTCGTCCTGGACTGGGGTCCCCAGCCCGCTGCCTTCTGGGCCAACCTAGCCGCGCCTGACCGCCAGCGGCTGAAGGTCATCCTCGACAGGCGCTCCGAATTCCGCCCCCTCTTCGCCCAGATGGCTAGGGAGGCCGCAGACGCCGGCCAACCCGGGTGGAGACCTCTCTGGTTCGACTTCCCCAAGGACGTCCAGGCCCTGGCCCACGACGACGAGGTTCTCCTTGACGACACGCTTCTGGCGGCCCCGGCACCCTCCACGGGGGCCACGCGCAGCGTCTACCTTCCGTCCCCGGGCGTTTGGTTCAACTTCTGGACGGGAGAAGAATTTGGAGGCGGGAAGTCCTACGACCTTCCCGTCTTGGCCGACAAACCCCTCCTCTTCGTCCGGGGCGGCGGGTTTGTTCCCGTCCGGGAACCAGAATCGTATGTCGAACGGAACGCCTTCAAACCCCTGACCATCCACGTCTTTCCGGGGGGAAGAGGCAAGGGAACCTATTGGTTCGACGACGGTCAGACCCTCAACTGGACGAAGGGTACCTACGTGGAAACCCAGGTGTCGTATGGTTATACCCAGCGCAGCATGGAACTCGCCCAGCAGAATTTGAACGCCGCCCCCGGTCTGGGAAGCGACCCCTACGTGCTCTACCGCCTGCACGCGGTCTACAAGCCCCAACAGGTGAAGATCGACGACAAGGCCATTCCCCTCTACGGCGACAGCTGGGGGGTGACCGAATCGGACCGGAGCGCCGCTTGGTACGAGAACGACCATACGCTACTCATTAAAACATTCCGCCCCGACCGAGGACAGACCATCCTCATGAGCTTCTAGCCGGGGCTTGGATCTCGGCGTTTTGGCGTCGCCTCGCGGCGGTCTGCGCTCCTCGGCGTACTAAGTGTACGCCTGCGGTGCTCGCCTTGCTCAGCTTGGCCAAAACACCGATCTCCGGCGCCCCGTTCCTCAACAGGCATCGCTTTGCTCGCCGCCTGGTTCGGCCTTTGCCTGCTGGCGGTGGGCGGGCTTAGTGGGGCAGTTTGGGTTTGAGCCAGCCGAAGACAAACGCGCCGACGATGGCACCGGCCAGGATCACCAGGGCATCCCAGACTCCCGCTCCGATAAGGGCGTAGATCGGACCCGGGCACGCGGCGGTGATGTACCAGCCGACCCCGAAGATCAGCCCGCCGATCCAGATGCCCGGCTGGAAGGGGCGCTTCTTGAACTCCATGGGGACCCCCGACACGTCGGTCTTGGTCTTGCGGAGGGCCCGGACGATGAACATGCTGATCACGCCGGTCACCACGGCGGCACCGATGACCAGGAACATGTGGGCCTCCTGGAACGCGAACATCCGCCGGACCCGAACCACCGAGATCACCTGGGCCTTGGTCAGAACCGCGCCGAACCCCACACCCAGGAGCAGCCACGCCGGGTACTTCCACCAGGGCGTCTTCACCACAGAAGCCGATGTTTCGCTCACGGTACTAACCCTCCAAACACGAAGCGGTGAACCAGGCTCGCCAACACGCCACCGGCCACAAAGCAAGCCGAGGCAATCAGGCTGGGGAGGCTGAGATTCGAGATTCCCGAAATCGTATGACCCGAAGTGCACCCGTCGGCGTAGCGGGTTCCAAAACCCACGAGAAGACCTCCCACGAAGAGCAGGGCGAGGCCAGCTGCGGTCAGGTTCTCGGGGAGGAAGAGCGGCACGCCGGCGCCGCCCAGGACAAACTGCACCAGGGTTCCGCCGAGCAGAATCCCGATGACAAAGAGGATCTGCCACAGGCCGTCCTTCCAGACGTCGTACTTGAAGTAGTCCAGGGCCTTGGCCCCAGGCACCACGGCACACAGATGACGAAAGGAGCTGGAAACACCTGGTTCGCGTCCCGTAAGCAAGAGCATGGCGGGGACAAAAAGTCCCAGCAGGGGCCCGGCGATGTACCAGGGCAAAGGATCGGTGATGGCCGTTTCCATTATACCTCCTCAAGAGACTAGATCAACTTAGTCCGTATTCCTTGAATTGGCAAGGGGGACGGTCTAGAATGGAATCATGACAGAGACGTCCGAGGATTTCTCGGTCCACCGGTTCGTAGGGGAGCTTTTTGAGGACCTGGGCCTAACCCTCCCCTCGTTGGGCTGTCAATTTCGGGGCGGCGTCACCGCGAACGCCCTGACGGCGCACGGACAGCAGGCCCTCCTCAAGACCAAGCTTTTTCTTCTCTTTGCGGATCTGGCCACCAAATCTCGGAAGCTTGACGTCAAGTTTCGTCCGTTTAGCCAAGGGGAGAATCTTCAGTTCGGTTTCTTCTGCGAGCCCTTCTCCGCGGCCGACTGCCAGCATTTGCCCCGGTGGGACGCGTCGATCTTTGAAACCTTTGTTTCCGACGAGGGCCAGGGATTTCGGCTCACCCTTCCCGCCGGGGCGCCCCTCGAGGTGGGCCCCCCCGTCCACTGGAGGGAATTGGCCCAAATGTACGGCGGCGGCGCCAATGGACGAAAGGTTCTCGACAGCTTTCTCGAGCGAAGCGAGACCCTTGTGGGTAACCTGAAGGCAGCCGTCGAGTCCCGAAACCCCGAGCTGGTCCTGCGGCTGGCGCACACGCTCAAGGGATCGGCGCGGGGAGTGACGGCCCAGGCCTTGGCCGAGGCGGCCCTCCAGCTCGAAATGCTGGGCCGGTCTCGGGACTTGACGGAAGCCCCCGACCTTTACAAAGCCCTCTTGGTTACCTACGATGAGTTCATTCATTGGGTCAGGGAAGGTCAAACATAGTGGGTCCGCTGATTCTCGTATGTCTCCTCTGTTTGGGCGGGTCGGCGGCCAGTCTTTGGTGGTCCCGGAAGAGGGCCGAAGGCATGCGAAATGTGCTCGTCGCCGCCGAGCGGCCCGTCAGCCAGCTGATCGAAGATGCGGCCGGTGTAGCCCAGGAGATGGGCAGCGGCTCCTTTCGAGAACTGGTCAAGGTCCGGGGCCGCATCGAGTGTCCCAAGCCCCTGACGGCTGAATTGTCCCACACCCCGTGTGTTTCTTACCGGTATTCTGTAACCAGAGAATACGAAGAGGTTCTTTGGGAGAGAGACAAGGAAGGAAGGAGCGTCCGGCGGGTCCATCGCAAGAGCGAGGTCGTGGCATCGAACGAGGCGAGGACGACGTTTTGGCTGGACGACGGCACGGGTAAAATCCTTGTCCATCCGGAACGGGCGAAACTCGATCTGGTGAAGAGTCATTCCAGCTTCCAGCCGTTTCACACGGGGCCCTCCTCGTTCTCTGTGGGTTCCTTTGTGCTGAACTTGGGCTCGGCCCCGGGGGGGACCCTGGGGTACCGTTATGAAGAAGAGTGCCTTCCCCTGGACCAAGAGGTCACGGTAGTCGCCGAGGCGGGCGACGGAGGGGGTGAACTGGGTCTCCGGTCGCCCGAGGCCGTGGACCAGCCCTTTCTGGTGACCCGGAATCTTCAGGAAGTGATTCGTCGAGACCGCTTGTCGGTGGCTATATTGAAAGGAATGTCTGTCGGTTTGGCCGTCGTGGCGGTCTTCATTTTCCTGTTGGGAGTCGTGCGTTGATCCGAGCCTCCATTTTCTTCCTCTGCCTGGGGATCTTACCCTTGGCCGCCGACCCCGATATCCTTCGGGTGAACTTTGGCGCGAACTCGATTCAGACCGACCCGGTGAAGGGTCAGACCGCCCTCGAAGCCCAGGTGCTCACGGCCCTCTACGAAGGTCTTGTGGTCTACGATCCCCTCTCGTTGCGCCCCGAACCCGGAGCCGCCCAATCATGGGCCTTCTCGGACGACGGCCTGACCCTGACGTTTACGCTTCGAGACGGACTGACGTTCGAGGATGGCACACCGCTGACGGCCGGGGTGTTTCGAGACAGCTGGATTCGGCTCCTGACCCCGGCCACCGCCGCCCCATTTGCGTCTTTGCTCGACCCCGTCGTTGGTGC
>JAHFSN010000084.1 GCA_023265735.1 Spirochaetaceae bacterium
TATCCGCAATTACGACCTGGTGGACCTGAGGCGCTGTTTCAGCATGGTTCCTCAGACGACCTTTCTCTTTTCCGACAGCATGAAGAACAACATCGCCTTTTCCAACGCCGGTGCCGACGAGGCCCGGTTGCGCCAGATGGCGGAACTCTCGACCATTAGCCGAGACATGGACACCTTCAGCCAAGGCTGGGAAACCATGGTCGGAGAGCGAGGCGTGACCCTTTCCGGGGGCCAGAAGCAGCGTCTCTCCCTTTCCCGGGCCCTGGCCGCTGACGCCCCCATCCTCATCCTCGACGACGCCCTTTCGGCCGTCGACGTGGAAACCGAGGAGAAGATCATCCGCCACCTCCAGGACAGCCGGGCCGGAAAGACCAATATCCTCATTTCCCACCGCGTCAACACCTTACGGCACTGTTCCCGGATCATCGTCCTGAGCGAGGGCAGGATCGTCCAGGAAGGCACCCACGATCAGCTCATGGGCGAAGAGGGGCTCTACTCGGAGATCGCCCGACTGCAGCACGTGGAGGCCCTATGAGCGACTCGGAACTCCTCCCCAAATTCGACCTTCATCTCGTCCGCAAGCTCATGGCCTCTTTGAAGCCCTACACGGGCGCAGTTGTCGTTTCCCTGGTAGCACTGCTGGTCTCGGCGGGTGCCGAACTGGCGGTGCCCATCCTTCTTCAGAACGGTATCGATAAAGGGATTCTTCAAAAGGACTTGGCTCACCTGACCCTGGTCTCAGGAACGATCCTGGGCATGATTCTTCTGGGAATGGTCGCGTCGTTCTTCCAGGTCTATCTGCTGTCCCGGGTCACCCAGGATGTGATGAAGGACATCCGGACGACTCTCTTCGCTCACTTTCAGCGTCAGAGTTCTCAGTACCTCTACAACCACCCCGTGGGGAAACTGGTGTCAGCGGTGACCAGCGACGTGGCCACCCTGAGCGACTTCTTCAACACCCTGTTCACCTCGCTGCTCAAGGACTTTCTGGTGATGCTGGGGGTGGTGGTGGCCCTCTTCGTCCTTGATGCCCAGCTCGCCTTCTTCACCGTGCTGAGCCTGCCTCCGGTGCTGGTCCTGGTGGCGTTCTTCCGCATTTGGAGCCGAGGGGCCTTCCGGCTCGTCCGGGCCCAGGTCAGCCGGGTCAACGCCTTCCTTTCGGAACACCTTCAGGGCATCGCGGTGGTCCAGCTCTTCGGCCGCGAAAAGGCCAGCCGGGAAGCCTTTGCCAAGGAGAACGAGGGGCTGCTCCACGCCAACCTCACCGAACTCATGGTCAACGCCGTCTTCCGCCCCCTCATCGACGTCCTCTGGGCGGTTTCCCTGGCCTTCCTCATTTGGTTTGGTACGGGACAGTCCCTGCACCACGCCGTGACCCTCGGGGTGCTCATCGCGTTCATCAACCTGGTGGGAAGGTTCTATCAGCCCGTGGGGAGCCTGGCAGAAAACTTCACGCTGCTCCAGTCGGCCATGGCCGGCGGCGAGCGGGTCTTTGGCTACCTGGGCGAAGCCCGGCCCATCCCCGACCGGGGGACCCGTCCGCTCTCGAACGCGGGCCAGGGCACCATCGAATTCGAAAACGTGGAGTTCCGTTATCTGCCCGACGAGCCCGTCCTCAACGGGTTGACGTTTCGCGTAGAAGAGGGGGAGACGGTGGCTCTGGTGGGCTACACCGGGGCGGGCAAGACTACGATCACCAACCTTCTCACAAGGATGTGGGACATCGACCGCGGAGCTATCCGCTTTGGCGGCTATGAATTGAAGGAATTCCGCCTCGACAGCCTCCGGAGGGGCATCCAGAGCGTTCTGCAGGACGTCTTCCTCTTCTCGGGCACCATCTACGACAACATCGATCTGGGGCGGGGACTCTCCCGAGACCGGATTGAGGAGGTTTGCCGCCAGGTCCAGGCCCACGAATTCATCGAGAAGCTCCCCCTGGGCTACGACACGCCTCTCAACGAAGGGGCCACTACCCTCTCGGCCGGCCAGCGGCAGCTTCTTTCGTTTGCCCGGGTCCTGGCCCAGGATCCCCGGGTACTCATCCTCGACGAGGCCACGGCCAACATCGACACCGAAACCGAAATCCTCATCCAGAGGGCCCTGGGGGAACTGCTGAAGGGCCGCACGAGCCTCGTCATCGCCCACCGTCTGTCGACCATCCGCCGGGCCCACCGCATCCTTGTCCTCGATGCGGGGCGGATCGCCGAGGAAGGCACCCACGAACAGCTCATGGAACAGAAGGGCTTCTACTACAACCTCTACAAGCTGCAGTACGAGAAGGGATCGTCTTCCGAGTAGGAGATACTTAGTGGCGGAGGTCGACGAGAAGCCCGTGGAGCTCGTCGACCTTGCGCAGAATTTCCAGCTTGTCCCTCTGGTTCTGCAGGACGTAGGCCCCGAGCTTTTCCAGCTTCTCGTCGATGATGTGGAGCACCGCGTACTTGGGTTTACGCATGTCCTTGCGCAGCCGGCCCTCGGTCTCGGCGAGCTCCACGGACCCATCGATCACCTGGCGGATGAATCGTCCCACGGCCTTCTTGTAATTGACGATGTTTTCCGGGCTGGGATTATCCGCCAGCTGCTGGCCGCTCGCGTAGACCTCGTCGAGGAGGGTTTCCAGGGGCTCCTTGGCACCCGCGGCGGGTGTCCCGGCGACCGGACCGGCCTCGGGGCCTTCGGTGGCCGCCTTGGTCAAGAATCCCAGAAACCCCGTCTTGCTGGCTTGGCCGGTGCGCTTTCCCTTCGGTGAGGGGTCGTCCTTCCGGGGAAGGAAGGGCTGAAGAAATCCAGGACCGGTGATCCTATCCATGACTGAGCGGCGTGGAAACCACCGCCCGCCGGTCAATCTTCAGGGTGTAGCTCTTCTGGGTCCGCAGGGGCAGAATTCCCTCTTCCCGAATCTGAGGCGTCGAGCAGCAGTAGCCCTCGACCAGGACGCCGCGCTCCATTTGGATTCGCGGGGCAAAGAGGTTGCCGATGACCAGGGCCGTGGCCAGGAGGGTGATGCGCTCGCTGGCGAACAGGTCGCCCTTGACCACCCCTCCGATCACAATATCCCGCCCTGTCAGGGTACCCTTGACCCGGCCTGTCGGGGAAACGAAGATGCGTCCATCGGTGGTGACCGCCCCATGGTAGTCGCCATCCACACGAAAGTACCCGTGCACCGAGGTGTCCCCCTTCACCGAAGACCCCAGGCCTACCAGGGTGTTGATGAAGGCGGAGCCATCGGGGAGACTTTCTTTCACGGCGCATCCTTGTCGAAGAGGTTGGAGGAGAAGCTCAGGTACTTGGTGGGATCGACGACTTCGGTGCCGATTCTCACCTCGTAGTGAAGGTGGGGTCCCGTGGCCAGACCCGTGGCCCCCATGGCCGCGATCACCTGGCCGCGGACCACGTCCTGGCCCTTGGTCACGTAGGCCCGGGACAGGTGTCCGTACCGGGTCGAGAACCCATAGTTGTGTTTCAGGTCGACGTAGTTGCCGTACCCCAGGGCCTCGTAGTCGACCTTGGCGACCTTGCCGTTGGCCGTGGCCACCACGGGGGTCCCCATCCGCTGGGCAATGTCAATGCCCTTGTGGAGGTACCACTGGCCCGTGAAGGGGTGGATGGCGGGACCAAACGGGGTGGTGATCCATCCCCGGACGTCCTTGAGGGGCCAGAGGGTGGGAATATCGACCAAAAGCGACTTCTGGGACGAAAGGACGTTGCTGATCTGGGAAAGGGGTTCCGAGGCGGTGGCCATGTAGGTGCGCAGGTTCTTCAGCTCGCCCACCTCGCGGACGGCCCCCTGCTCGACCTGCTGAAGGCCGATGAGCGAGGCCAAATCGCCGCGAACCTGGGCGTTGGGAGCGGCCTGGGGCGGGGAGACGCCCACCACGCCCATGGTGGAGTTCAGGCTGTCTTCAAACTGACGGGCCACGCTGCGCAGCTGGGAGACTTCTTCCCTGACCATGTCGAGGTTGGTTTGCGCGGCCTCCAGGTGGTCGCTCTTCTGGGCCAGGAGTCGGTTAATCCCCGTGTAGCTGGTGGAGTACCAGAGGAACGCGCCCAGGACACCCAGGGCAATGAGACCCAGGAACCCCAGGGCAAACACGGAAACTTTGAAGTTGATAATCTTCCGCTCGGAGTGCGGAATGAGCATGATGGTGAAATTTTGGCGGCCAAAAGACCAAAAACGGCCGAGAGATTCTCGAAATCGGCTGAACAGGCCCCGGAAACCGCGTTTGACCTGCCGAGACACCTGATCTTCCCAATTCTTGTATTGACTGACCGGTGACAAGCCCTCTTCCCTCCGATGTGGAAATCGGTATCTGTGAAGGCTATCCGCTTCGGGGGGATTTGTCAATTCAGGTTGACCAATGAGGGGTTCTGTTGTAAATTTCTGAGCGAAGGACTTTGTCCTTCGATTCCCGGACATGACTGTTTACCTCGTCTGTGGCCCGTTCGTCATTCAATCGTTGCGGAGAGCTCATGAAACTATTCGATACTCACTCCCATCTCAGCCTGATCCACGATGATCACATCGAGCAATTGCTCATCGCTCAGGAAGCCAAACGGGAGAGCGTTGTGGGGATCCTGAGCATCACCAATAACATCGGCGATTTCTTTACGGTGCATGAGAATCTCAAGACAGCGTCCAACGTGTTTTTTGCCGTGGGAGTGTCCCCTTCTGAAGTCCTCCATCCGGGCCGGGAATGGGAGCAGAAGGTCATGCAGGGGGCGGCCTTGGAACGCGTGGTCGCCGTGGGCGAAACCGGTCTGGACTACGAGAAGAAGTACGGCGACAAGAAGAGCCAGATCGACCTCTTTTTGAGGCAGCTCGAGCTGGCCGGACGTCTCAATCTCCCCGCCGTCATCCACAACCGCGGAGCCGGCGAGGATGTCCTGGCCATCCTGCGTGACAAGATCCCCTCCCGCGGTGCCATTCTTCACTGCTACTCAGAGAACGTGGCCTTCGCCAGGAAGGCCCTCGACCTCAACGTGTACATCAGTTTTGCGGGGAACGTGACCTACCGAAATGCCCGGGAAATCCAGGAGACGGCCATCGAAATGCCCCTCGACCGGATGCTCATCGAGTCGGAGAGCCCGTTCCTCATTCCCAGTGAGCACCGCGGAAAGCGCAACAAACCCAGCTACCTCCCTTCGACCCTCTACCACATCGCCGAACTGCGGAACGAGGACCCCGAAAAGGTGGCCGATCAGATTTTTCAGAACAGCTTGAACGTTTTCAACCTTAACGGAAAGCTTTGAACAGGAGACACGAGTAATGGCGCTCATCAAGTCGGCCCTCGAGTTGGCCATGGAAAGAACCCAAGGATTGACCGTCGACAAGGAAGAGCTGCGGCGCAAGGAGCTGGTGACCCTGGGCCGGGTGGCCGCGTCCAAGGCCATGGAAGAGGGGGTGGATTCCTTTGAGACCTCCCTCCAAACCCAGGAAAAGGCCCTGTCGAAGGCCGAATGGGCTATCTACGTCGAGGGTGCGGCCGACAACCTCCTGAGCCGCATCGTCCTGGCCACCGACCCCAACTCGGCGGCGGCCCTCGCCCGGGCCACCGAGCTTCTGGAACGGCTCACGAAGAAGAAAGCTGGCGCCGTGCTCCAGAAGGCCGCGGGAATGCTGAAGCAGTACGGTACCGAACTCGGCCAGCTGAGGGCCGCCATCGGGCAGCAGCTGGGACCGCAGCTGAGGCAGCGGGCCCAGCAGCAGGGGGTGAACCCGGCGACCTACCAGATGGAAAAGGACCCTGCGTACCTCAAGGTCCTGGCCGAGAACCTGGAACCCCTCCGGGCCGAGTACCAGCAGGCCCTGGACCAGCTCAAAGCCGAGGTCCGCGCGGCACTCTAGCCCGTCATCGTACCAGGGCGACGAGGCGGTTGGCCGTGGTTTCCAGGGGTTCCTGACCCACGGCGAGTCGCAGGTCGGCCCAGGACTCGTAGAGGGGCCGGCGCTCGTCAAAGAGGTCCCGGAGGGTCTGACCCGGCTTCAGCACGACGCCCCGGGTCACCATGTCCCCCAGCCGTCTTTCAATTTCGTCGTAGGGCACGTCGAGCCAAACCACGGTTCCCAGGGATTTCAGCTGGGCCATGCCCCGGGCATGGTAGACCGCGCTCCCCCCCGTAGAGACCACGGACTGAGTCACAGAGAGCGCCGCCAGGAGCCCATCCTCGGCGTCCAGAAAGCCCTTCGCTCCCCGGGCCAGGATCTCCGAAAGTTTCATGCCCTCCTGTCTCTGCAGGAGGAGGTCCGTATCCACAAAATCGAACCCGAGTCCTTTGGCGGCCAGGACCCCGACCGTACTCTTTCCGCTGGCGGGCATACCGATGAGGATGACGTTGGAAGGAACGCTCATAGGGACGACTCGCCTCGGATCAGGGACAGGAACTCCTCCCTGGTCTTCTGATCGGAACGGAACGAGCCCAGGACGGCGCTGGTCACCATGGAGGAATGCTGCTTCTCGACGCCCCGCATCATCATGCACAGGTGCTTGGCCTCCATCACCACGCCCACGCCCAGACAGCCGGTGGATTCCATGACGGCCTGGGCGATCTGCTCGGTCAGCCGCTCCTGGATTTGGAGCCGCCGGGCGAACACTTCGGCGAGCCGGGCGATCTTGCTGACACCGACGACCTTCCCCCGGGGAATGTAGCCCACCTGGCAGCGCCCAAAGAAGGGAAGCAGATGGTGCTCACAAAGAGAGAAGATCTCGATATTCCGCACGATGACCATGTTGCTGCCGGCCGTTTGAAACAGGGCCTGGTTGAGCACCTCTTGGGGGTTCTGCCGGTAGCCCCGGGTGAGGAATTCCCAGCTCCGGGCCACCCGAAGGGGCGTCCGGGCCAGACCTTCCCGGTCGGGGTCTTCCCCGAGTTCCACCAAAAGTTCTCGAACCAGCTGCTGCACGCGTTCAACGTTCATAGCCGCCAAACTAGCACAGAGTTCCCCAAAGAAACGAGGCCCCCCGGAACAGGGAACCGAAGTTCCGCCAGGGGGCCCCAGGGGAGAGACGAGAGAGGGTTAGGCGGCCTTGATGGTCACCAGGCGGGGTTTGGCCTCTTCCTTTTTGGGAAGGGTCAGGACCAGCAGTCCGTCGCGGAAACTGGCTTCGATGGCGTCGCCATCCACGTCCTGGGGCAGGCGGAACGACCGTTGATAGGTCGTGGCCCGGCGTTCCCGAACGATCCATTGGGTCTCGGCGCCTTCCGGTTCCGCCTTGGACTCGGGCAGCGAGGCCTTCAGTTCCAGCACTCCGTCCTTCACCTCGACGGTCACGTTGTCCTTGCCGATCCCGGGAAGTTCGGCCACCACTTCGTAGCGGGCCTTGGTCTCGGCCACATCCACCCGCGGCACCGCCGCCGTAGTCAAGAGCCCCTCGGAGAGGCGGTCCAGTTCTTTCCAAAATGTGTACGCGTTCATAGCATCCTCCTGTGATCCGCGTTTGCCGCGGATTCTTCATGCTCCCATCAAGCAGAAACCGTGCCAATATTGCGCCTTGAGTCTTATTTTATTATCTTAAAAGGAATTAGATACAACTCAAGGAATGAATGAAATGTGTCGATTCGACCCATTAGTTTCTTTATGACACATGCGAACAGAGAGTTCGTTGCATTGCGCCAAAATGACACATTGCGTCATTTTTCCCGCGTCAGGGTGTAGCTCACGAGAACCGGAGCCTGAGCTCCGGGCTTGTCGACGGTAAGTTCGACCCTCCCCGCCTGGGGGTGGGCGAGCACCCGGCCG
>JAHFSN010000085.1 GCA_023265735.1 Spirochaetaceae bacterium
CCGGCGATGGATTTCGGACATGGACCAATCCTATCGGTCGGTATCCGGGGTGTCAAGGCGAGCGGAAATCCGCTCGAGGGACCGCTTGACGTCGGCCCGCATGGCCGGGGTGTAGGGGTTGAAGTGCTGCATGTCGAGGAAGAGCTGAAACGGGTCGTTGCAGGTCTGCTGGACGAGGTCGAGGAGGCGCTGGTACCCCCGGGTGGCGATGGGATGGGGTTTGAGGCCCATGTCGTCGAGGACCCGGCCCAGGAAGTGGGTCACCCCCTGGGTGTAGGCGGCGGCTCTGTCGTGCTCGTCGGGGGTCAAGAGGAGAACTTCCATCTCCAGGGATTCGAAGGTCTGTTTCCAAAACGCCAGGGGTTGGGCGGCCTGCCTCAAGTCGTGGAGGACGACGGGGAGTCCCTTCAGCCCCGCCTTGGCGCTGTCGGGCCCAAACATCGGGTGGGTGGCCAGGAGAGAGGCGTGGAATGGAAGTTTCTCGAGCATGAGCCGGGAGGGCTCGAGCTTCACTGAACAGGTGTCGGCGATGGTCTGGCCCGGCCTCACCAAGGGCGCGATCTCGGTCAGCACCTCGTCCATGGAACTGATGGCGGGACACAGCCAAACGATGTCGGCCTGAAAGAGCTCGGGGAGGGAAACCCGTCGTACCCCCGGGGGCACCGCCCTCTCGGGATTCCGGGAATAGGCCGTCACCGGGAAATGCCGGGAGAGGAGTTCGGCCCAGAAGGCCCCGAAACGGCCCAAGCCGTATACGCCGTTCGTCATGGCCGCCAGTTTAGCGGACCGCCGAGGCCATGCCAACTCCCCAGGCCTCTAGCCGTTCCCGATGCTGGGACAGGCGGCCCTCCCAGCCCGGCACGTCCCCCGGAACGCCCCGCCACGCCAGTTCGGCCAGCACCGCCAGCCGCGGGAAGAGCTTGACGCCCAGCCGGGGCTCGGGGGCCCGCTCGGTCCACAGTCCAGCCTCCAGGCCGCCCACCAGGGGCCGCAGCTCGTCGGGGGTGCCCGGGGGCCAAAGCGGGTGCTGGGACGTCCGGTCGACAGGATGGAGGGGCATCCAGAACGCCCGGCCGCCGTCGCCCCCGGTTTCGGGGTAGTCCAGGTAGCTGGTTTCCTTCCAGCTGGAGATGAGGGGATGGCCCGCCCTCAGGGCCGTCAGGGCCCGGTCGGCATTGTCCCACCACTGGACGACGGCCTGGGGCGGCAGGCCAAAGGCGGCCACCTCGTCCCACCCGATGGGGATGCGGCCCGCGGCCACGGTCTGGTCGGCCAAGTCCTTCCAGAACGCGGCCACCGCCTGCGGGGCAGACACGAGACCCCGACGGCGCATCCACTCCAGGCTCTCGGGATTCTTCAGCCAGGGGGACCGGTAGACCTCGTCGCCCCCCCAATGGATCCAAGGGCCCGGAAAGAGACCGGTGAGGGTGGCCAGCACGTCGCCCGTGAAGCGGCGCACCGACGCCCGCCCCAGGGAAACGACTCCGTCGGATACGCCCCAGTCGGTGGGAACGTCCCGGGGGGTTCCCAGGGCCGAGAGTTCGGGGTAGGCAGCCAGGGCGGCCGAAGCGTGCCCCGGCAGGTCGACTTCGGGGACGACAACGATGTGACGGCGGGCCGCAAAGTCCACCACCCGCCGAACGTCGGCCGCCGAATACCAGCCCCCGACCCGATGGCCGTCCTCGGTTCGCCAGGCGCCGACCTCGGTGAGCTTGGGCCAGCCTGGAACCTCCAGCCTCCACCCCTGGTCGTCGGTCAGGTGCCAGTGGAAGCGGTTGAGTTTGTGGAGGGCCATGAGTTCCAGTACCCATTCCAGGGTTTCTACCGACTGGAAATGGCGGCTGGAATCGAGCATGAGCCCCCGCCAGCTGAAGGCAGGCCTGTCGTCGACGGTCCCCCCGGCGGCCATCACGGCCTCGCCGGGCCGGGCCCCGGTGGGCAGCAGCTGGGTTAGGGTGATGAGTCCATAGAACCGGCCCGCCGGGTCCGAGGATCCGATAACCGCGCCCCGGGGAGAAACGGTCAACGAGTACCCCTCCCCGGATCCCCCTTGGTCCGAGAAGGCCAGTTGGGCCCCGTCCGAGGCTGGCTTCCAGGTGCGGCCCAGGGGGGCCAGGATCTTGGTGAGGCGGTTCGACAGGGTCTCCCTCTCGGTGCCGCGGACCGGTCCCCAACCGACGGTCACGACGGTCCCTAGGGACCAGTCTTCGGCGGCTTCGAGGGCGCTCACGGGGAGGGGCACCACCGAGTTCCAGCGGGCCCTTTGGGGGGTATCGGAGGGGTCGACCGCCAGATCCCGTCCCCAGGCCGAGGCGACCAGGAGCAGGGTCGCCGCCATGGAAATCACCAGGCGCCCCCCCGGCCCGAGAGCTTTCCCCATCGCGGGGTTCATGGTAGAGTCGACGCCATAAGGAGCTTAGAAATGACCTTTACAGAAAGGATGCGCGCCCAAGCCAAGGCCCTCCAAAAACGGCTCGTGCTTCCCGAAGGAACCGAACCCCGGACCATCCCCGCTGCCAGGAAACTCGTGGACGAGGGGATGGCCCGGTCGGTGACCCTGCTGGGAACCACCGCGGCCATCGAGACCAAGGCCAAGGAGCTGGGAGTGAGTTTGGCGGGCATCCACGTCGTCGACCCTGCCACCAGTCCCCTCCTCTCGGCCTACGCCGACGAATACTACGAGCTGCGCAAGGCCAAGGGCATCAGCCCCGCCGACGCGAAAACCAAGATCCAGGACGTGCTGTTCTGGGGCTCGATGATGGTCCGCAGGGGCGACGCCGACGCCATGGTGGCCGGGGCCGACAACAGCACGGCCAACGTCCTCACGGCCGCCTTTCAGATTATCAAAACCGCGCCCGGCGTCAAGTCGGCGTCGAGCTGCTTCGTTATGGACATCCCCGACAAGAAATGGGGAGCCAACGGAATGATGATTTTCTCCGACTGTGCCATTATTCCCGACCCGAACGCCGAGCAGCTGGCCGAGATCGCCCTGGCCAGCGCGGCGAGCTTCCGCAGCTTCATCGGAGGCGAACCCCAGGTGGCCATGCTGAGTTTCAGCACCAAGGGTTCGGCCAGCCATCCCGACGCCGACAAGGTCATCGAAGCCGTGAAGCTGGTGAAGGCCAAGGATCCCACCCTCAAGATCGACGGCGAGCTCCAGGCCGACGCGGCGCTGGTCGACTCGGTGGCCAAGAAAAAGGCTCCCGGTTCCGAGGTGGCGGGCAAGGCCAACGTGCTCATCTTCCCCGACCTGGGTGCCGGCAACATCGGCTACAAGCTGGTCCAGCGGCTGGCGGGGGCCGAAGCCTACGGTCCCTTCCTGCAAGGGTTGGCCAAGCCCTGTTCCGACCTGTCCCGTGGGTGCTCCGTGGAAGACATTGTCAACACCTGCGCCGTTATCCTGTGTCAGGCAAAATGAAAACCGCGTGAGAGCGTCGGGGGTTCTTGATTGAGCAGAGGTTGGTGGCAATCGGTCTCGTCCTTCTTTCAAGGCCCTCCGGAAGTCTTCGTGCCCTGGGTGTCGTTCCGGCCGCCCGAGGGGAACCTCTGCGACGGGCCCCTGCTCCGGGCCGGGGTCGGGCGGCGGGAACTGCTGACCTGGACGGACCGGGACGCCGCCGACCGGGCGGCCCAAGAGGTCGTGAAGAAAACGGGCGGGTCGTACCAGGTGCGGGTGTGCTCCCGGCGTGAGGTCGAAGGATACTGCCGGGCATTTTCCACCCGGCAGTCCCGGGTGGTAGCCGTCCTGCTCCGGGATTCTTCCGCTTGACACAGGGGCAGAGGAGGGTTATCCTTCCAGTGTACTAGATACATAGAACACTAGAAATCTGAGGCAAAAGTATGCTGAAAATGGAGTCTGTGGGCTTCCGCTACGGGAGAAAGGGGCCGGACCTCTTTGCCGGCCTTGACCTGGTCCTGGAACCGGGTCGGATTTATGGCCTCTTGGGAAGCAATGGCGCGGGAAAGACGACCCTCCTGAAACTGGCCGCCGCCCTTCTCTTCCCCCAAGGGGGCCGGGTGACCTTCGACGGTCTGGTGGTGGGCAGCCGGCGTCCCCAGTTCCTTTCGGACGTCTTCTTCATCCCCGAAACCTTCGCTCTCCCGGCCCAGCGTCCCGACCAGTTCGTGAAGATCACGGCGCCTTTCTATCCGAAATTCCAGCCCGAGACCCTCCGGACGGCTCTCCACGAATTCGAGCTGGAGGGCAACGGTGCCTTGAATCGGCTGTCCCACGGCCAGCAGAAGAAGTTTCTCCTGGCTTTTGGGTTGGCCTGCCATTGCCGTCTCAACCTTTTGGACGAGCCGACCAACGGGCTGGATATTCCTTCCAAGAGCCAGTTTCGGCGGCTCCTGGCCCGTCAGCTCGACGAGGATCGCATCTTCGTCCTCTCCACCCACCAGACCCGGGAGCTCGAAGGACTCATTGACCCCATTATCATGGTCCAGACGGGCCGGGTCGTCCTTCATCACGACCGGTGGACCATCGACCAGAGGCTGGTCCAGGGAACCTCAAGGACCGAACCGGGCCCCGACGTGATCTACGCCGAGAAGGCCTGGGACTCCTGGGTGACCCTCGCCGCCCGGAAGGAGACCGACCCGACCCCGGGGAGCATCGACCTGGAACTCCTGTTCAACGCGGTGCTGAACAACCCCGACGCGGTCCAGAAGGCCCTGGAGGTTTCCCATGTCTAGTCCCGTGATTCCCCTGGATTTCACGTTTTCGGTTCGGCGGGCCCTCCTCTGGACCCGAAATCTGCTCTGGTCCCAGGCGCGGACCATGGGGCTGGTCGCCGGCGTCTTGGCGGGAAGCTACTGGATCCTCTATCTCTTGGTTCTCTGGGGGACGGGTTCCCGCGGGGTTCCCCCCGAGGGTCTGCTGGGGATCATGATCGTCGGCCTGGGGGTCGTCATGAGCTCCCATGGGTTCCGCGACCTCCACAGACCCCACAAGACCGCGGCCTGGCTCCTGCTTCCAGCCTCGGTTCTGGAAAAATTCGTGGGGACGGTGGCTCTGATCGCCGCTATCCTTGTGGTGTTCCCCGTCTTCCAGGTGCTGATCGATCTGGTGGCCCAGGGTCTGGGTTGGATCATCCTGGGCCGGAGTCAGCCTCCATTCCATCCCACGGACCCTCGGTTTCTCGAGACGTTTGGTTCGGTGTTCGCCGTCTCCCCGGTGTTCCTGTTTGGATCTGTGTTCTTTCGCAAAGGCCAGCTTCTGAAGACTTTACTCGCCGTTTTGGCGGCTGCCCTGGTCCTATTCCTCTTCGTTCTTGGCCTCACCTTCCTCTGCTTCGGCGATTTTTCGGGACCGTTCACCTCGATCCACCTCTCCGAGGGCATGATGACCTGGGGAGTCCACCGCTACCGGCTCGACGCGCCGGTACTCCAGATCCTGGGAGGCTTCGTTCGGGGGTTCGGCGATCTCCTCCTTTGGGTGGTCACACCGGTGTTCTTCCTGATCGCGACGTTCTTGAGACTGACCGAGATTGAGGCGCGCGATGGAGTTTCTTGACCGGGAACCCATCTACTGGCAGATCTCCCGGTTCCTGGAGGAGCGCATCCTCACCGGGGAGTGGAAGGCGGGGGACCGCGTTCCCAGCGTCCGGGATCTGGCCGTGGCCCTCGAGGTCAACCCGAACACGGTGGCCAGGACCTTCCAGCTCCTTCAAGACGCCGGAGTCTTGGAAAACCGCCGGGGCATCGGCTCCTTTGTGGCCGCCGAGGCCAGGAACCTGGTGGCTAAGCAGGCCAAGCTCCGCATGGAGGACCAGGACCTGCCCCGGCTCTTCCGGACGCTGGAACTCCTGGAGATCGGACCCGACGACCTTTCCCGGCTGTATTCTGCCTATCGTGATCAAAAGAAAACGGAGACAACTCGATGAAACGAAGCCATGGATTTCTTTGGGGAGGAGCCCTCTTCGTGGGACTCGTCGCCATCATCGGCGTCGTGGCCCTGAGGCTGACGACCAGCTTGGTTCCCGAATACGCCGAGGGGGCCGGGCCGAGGTCGGGCCGACTCGTGGTCGAACGCCCGGGGACCTCGGACCAGCGGACGGTGCCGGCGGCGGCGTCGGTGGACCTCGATTTCGGAGCCGTTGACCAACTGGAGTGCTCGGGTTCTTGGAAGGTGGTCCTCGTCGAGGGCCCCGAGGGCAGAGCGAAACTCACAATGCCGAGCCGTTCCGACTTTCTGGTGAAGGCTCAAAGTGAGAACGGGCACCTGCAGCTGAGCCTGACCGACATCTCCCGTCCGGACAGCTGGTCCGGCGACGAAGCCGTGCTGGAGATCAGCATGCCCCACCTGAGCGAGGTTCGAGCCTCTGGGTCGTCCAACTTGGCCCTGAACCGAGTCCAAACACCCGCGCTGACGCTGTACATTTCCGGGTCTTCGTCCCTCACCGGGTCGGGCCGGGCAGGAGCCCTCTCGCTCTTCCTTAGCGGGTCGTCGGCGGTGGAGTTCTCGGGACTGGTGGCCCAGAAGATCGACGTCGAGGCCTCAGGGACGGGCAACCTCACGGTGAACGCCGGCGGCCCCGTGGGCGGCCGATTGAGCGGGGTGGTCGCCTTGAAGGTGAAGGGAACTCCCTCGGACGTGAGGGTGGAGACGAGCGGGCTCTCGTCGGTCACCCGGGACTGACTTGACCAACGCAGGCCTTTCGCTTCCAAAATGGGTGGGTTGCTACACAGGAGTTCGTCGTGATCTGCATTAACCAAGACAGTCCCTACAAGCAGTTGGAGCCCGGCGTGGAACGCAAGATCCTGGCCACGGGGGGCGGCCTGATGACGGCCCAGTTCCGGTTCCAGAAGGGGGCCATCGGCGCCCTCCACTCCCACCCCCACGAGCAGGTCGGCTACGTGGTCTCAGGCAGCGTCGACCTGACCCTCGAAGGCAAGACCCAGACCCTCCGGGCCGGCGACAGCTACTACGTTCCCCCGGGGCTGGTCCACGGCGTGAAGGCCCTGGAGGACACGGTCCTCGTCGACGTGTTCACTCCCCAGCGGCAGGATTTTCTGTAGTTTGCCGGTTCGTCGTACTACCGAAGAATTGAACCGCCCGCTTCGCTCAAGACGCCAAGGACGCCAAGTTCCGGATGGCGTTCGGACGACCCTCACTGTGGAATAAGGGGAAGTCTGGAAGCACTCAGAGATGCGGAGACGGGGAAGGCGGAACCCGTCCCCGTTTCTTCTTGGCGTTCTCTGCGTCTTGAGTGAGCGCAGCGAACGGGCGGTGAATCTCAGTCGTGAAGACTGACCGCCCGCTTTGCGAGACGACACGGAAGAAGAGAGGGCGAAAGATCCTGGCTCATCGGGTCTTTTTCGTGGGAAAAGCTGCTTCCGAGGCACCTTTTTCTGCTTCCGAGACCCCTCGTTGTACAGTTTCTATCCACCGAGGGGTATCGGGAACGTTTTACCTCACTTGAATCCCGGTATCACCAGCCTCGGCAGCCACAGCACGAAATCGGGCACGTAGGTCAGAAACCCCAGCACAATCACCATGGTGGTCAGGAAAGGGATCATTCCCTTCACCATCTTTTCTATGGAGATCTGCCCGATGGCGCACCCCACGAAGAGGGCCGACCCTACCGGCGGGGTGATGAGCCCGATGCCCAGGTTGAGCATCATGATGACCCCCAGCTGCACCGGGTGG
>JAHFSN010000086.1 GCA_023265735.1 Spirochaetaceae bacterium
ATGCCCGAAGTGATCCCTGGAACGACGGCGGGGAGGGAAATTTGATCCTCGTGGATGCCGGGGTTCTTCCGGAGCATGGCCTCCTTCCACACCGCCCTGAGCCTGTTGTCACCCCCCGAGGGAGCGTAGTCCACGGCCTCGGAAGGGGAGAGGCGGGGGAGGTTGTCTTGGATGGTGGGAAGAATCATCGGTTCCCCATCGGCCAGGGCGACTCCCACGGTGGCGTTGAACGTGGTCGCGGATTTCTTCGCCTCGTTCCCCTGGGCCACGATGCCCTTGGGAAAGTAAATCCTTTTCCCAAAACGGGAAAGAGTTCTGCCGACCACGGTGCTGGCCAGACGCTGGTTCAGATCCTCGGCGATGGGGTGCATGATTTGTGATACCCGTTCGGGCCTTCTCTTGTCAATTGACAGCCTAGCCACCGTCAACGATATTAGGGAGAGAGAATTCATGGTAGCCAAATCAACCCGCCCCACCTCGACCAGTTCCAAGGGAAGCCTCCAATCCGACGCGCCCGTGAATTTCGTTTCACGACTCCTGGCCCTCCTGGGGCTCGAACGCGATCCCGACCGCGAGAGGCGGGCCCTCCTGAAGGAACTCAAGGCCAACCTCAAGCGTTCCCGGGGCCGCTTCTATATCGCTTCCGGCGACATGGTCGACGTGGGTCTGGCCAAGGCCTTCCACGAAATGTACTCGGTGGTCAATTCGGCCAAGACGCTGCTAGCTAACGCCGCGGCCTCGGGCGCCCTCAAGGCCATCCTCATCGAACAGGTGCTTACGCCTGGTCAACGGGCCCTCCAGGACCAGTTCGGCGACGAGGCGATCCGGGCCCTGGCGAAGACCACGCCGCCCGACGTGCTGGCCATGAGGGTCCGTGAGGCGTTCACCGAGTTTTCGTCGGCCCTGGAACTCGAGGCCCAACGGAGGATAGACGCCCAGTACAACCTCCTATTGGTCTTCTTGGATTTCGTCGAGTTCAACTACTACTTCATGCTGAAGAAGTTTGATTCGATGCTCCCCGAAAACGACTTCACCTACCTTCCGCGCTGGGAAGCCATCAGCGGTGAGTACGTGGTCGACGACTTGAAGGATTTTCTGACCATTTCGTCGGCGGTCGGCCCCGAGGCCGAGTGGGACGCCCTCTTCGACATCCTTCAAACCTACAAGGGCATCGACGTGATCTCGCGGCCCAACTGGAAGAAGATGATCCAGAATCTAGCGGTGCTGAAGCGCTCGGGTATCCTGCTTCAGCTCGTCCAGTATCTCTCTAAGGACCCGTCCTACCTTCCCCGGGCCTCGACGCCCAACGAACGGGTGGTCGAGCCCTTCCTGACGGGTCTCCGAAACGGCATTGAGTCGACCCTGGGGAAGATTCAGCGCGAACAGAAGCTCGACAAAGTGAACGCCCTGGTCCAGCAGGTGTTTGGGACAGCAGGGGTGAGCCGGACCAGGAACTACACCGAGAAGGCCAACCTGGTCTTCCAGAAGAAGCGCATTTCCGGATTCACCTACGTGGAGCCCATGAACTACCTCAAGGCCTTCCTGCTGGACTACTACAAGCGGGACATTCGGGAGCTGGTGAATCTCCTGTTGGTCAAGGGACAGTGGATCAATAACGCCCTGGCGGCTCCGATGTCCGAATCGTTCCATCAACTCATGGAAGTTTCGGACAGGATCACGGCCTTCGACGAGGGACTGGCCGACGACGCCGAGAGGGGAGCCAAGCTCAAGACCCTCCTGACCAGGGCCGACAAAGATATGAACGCCCAGTCGTCCCTCAAGGTGCAGCTCAAGGACATCAACAGTACGGCCCGGAGCCTCATCATTGAGGCGGCCAACCACCTCATCATCATCGGCAAGCATCTCAAAATGGCCATCGACGACTATGGCAAACCCAAACACGAGCTGATTCTGAATTGGAAAGCCCTGGAAACCAGCACGGAAAAGGTCCTGAAACTCTGGATGGCCGAGACCTACAAGCAGCTCTACGCCTTCGTTCAGCTGATGCAGTTCTTCGTGAAAGAACAGCCTCCGACTCCCTGATCCCCCCAAAAAAACAAGGCCGCTGGGTGACCCCAGCGGCCTTCTCATCTTCTACGTCATATCCATGAACCAGGCGTTTTCGTCCCGTGTCCGTTTAGTTGGCACCCGGCTATTCGTTCAGGCCGGAGGGGCTCGCCGTCAGGAATGACGGTCCGTGGTCAGGCGGGTTTCCGCTCTCTTGGTTTTGTTTCATTGCACCTCCCTGATGAGAAATTTAACACGGTTTACCCAGAAAGCAAGCGGCAAGTTTGCGGAATTTACACGGCGGCTAGAACAGGGTCCGGATGATTTGGCAGGCCTGACGGACCTGGGCCTGGCTGACGTCGAGATGGGTGACGAACCGGATCTTCTCCGAGGACAGCGCGCTGCACCAGACTCCCTGTGACGTCAGACGCTGGGCGACCTCGGCGGCGTCGAGGCCTGGGGTTTCGGCGAAGACGATGTTGGTCTGCGGTTTCACAGGAACCCGGGCCCAGCCCGAGGCCTTCAGCGCCTCGGCCAGCTGGTGGGCGTGGTGGTGGTCTTCGCCCAGCCGGGTCACGTGGTGTTCCAGGGCGTAGAGGGCCCCCGCCGCCAGGATGCCCGCCTGGCGCATGCCCCCGCCGAGCATCTTGCGGATCCTCAGGGCCTCGGCAATCACGGCCTTTGGTCCGGCCAAGGCGCTCCCCACGGGGGCTCCCAGCCCCTTGGAGAAGCACACCGACACCGTGTCGGCCATGGACGCCAGCAACGCCGGGTCGAGGCCCTGGGCCACCGAAGCGTTCCAGAGCCGGGCCCCGTCCATGTGGACCGGAAGGCCCGCTTTGTCGGCCCAGACACGGATAGCCTGCAGGTCCTCGAGGGCGTAGCAGGTTCCCCCGGCGAGGTTGCCCGTGTTCTCCAGTTCCACCAACTTGGTCCGCGCGTTGGCGTATCCCGGGCTCCTCACCGCCTTCGAGAGGACCTCGGGCTTCAGGATGCCGAGGTCTCCGGGGAGAGCCACAATTTGGCAGCCCGCCAGGGCCGCCCCGGACCCCAGCTCGTAGTGAAGGATGTGGCTTTGCTCGTGGGCCAGGACTTCGCCACCCCTGCCCGCCTGAAGGTAGAGGGCGATGAGGTTCCCCATGGAGCCCGTGGGGACGAAGAGGGCGGCTTCCTTGCCCAGGACGGATGCGACCCGGTCCTGAAGCTGGTTGACGGTGGGGTCCTCCCCGTAGACGTCGTCTCCGACAGCGGCGTCGGCCATGGCGCGGCGCATCGCGGCGGTCGGCCGGGTGACGGTGTCGCTTCGTAGATCAATGGGTTCCATGAAGTCTCCTTGGGAAGCTCCTAGCCTACCGACCGCGGCCGACTTCGGCCAGGGGGGGAGGGACTCCGGGGCGTCTTGACCGGACCTCGTCCTTCGCCTACCGTGGAGGCGCAGGGAGATCCGCCATGCCACCACGACCAAATCCTCTCCCCTGGGGACTGCTTCTGATCCTGCTGTCGGCTTTTCCCCTGGGGGCTCAGACCCAGTACTTCGAAAAGGTCGAACTCGACGGCGCCAACCGCTTCGTGGGGCGCTTCCCCATGGCCGAAAAAGACTTGCCGAAGAACGACGCCTACCAGGTGATCCTCGATAAGACGGGGAAGCTCACCGAGGTCGCCTACTTCCGCCGGGGCCGGAACATGCCCGATCCCGTGTTCGGGGCCAGCCGGCTCCTCATCAGTCAGGAGGGCGAGTTCGAGGTGCGCACCTGGGTGAACTCCCGGGGCCTGCCCGTATCGGGCGTCGACGGCATCGCCAAACAGCGCCTCAAGAAGAACGACGACGGATCGTACATCAGTCTCTTCCAGTACGACGTGGCCGGCAACCTCAAGGCCGACAGGGCCGGGATCAGCGCCTACCTCTGGGTTCCCAACGCCCAAGGCCAGCGGACCCGGTCTCTGCGCCTCGACAAGGGCGGCAACCGAACTGCGGACCTGAACGGAGTCTGGGAAGTGGCCTTCACCTACGATGCCGCGGGAAACCGCGTGGGGGCCCGGTTCCTCGACGCCCGGTCCCAGCCCCAGGAGGGCGACAACGGCGTCGGCGGCTACCAGTGGATCTACGACCCTTCGGGAAACGTGATCGCCGAAGTTCGACTCGACAAGGCCGGTCGTCCCGGCACCGACTACGACGGCATTGGACGCATCACCTGGACCTACGACAACCGGGGCCGAGTTCTGGACCAGGCCTTCTGGGACGCCGACGGCCGCCCGGTTCCCGACCAGACCGGGGTCGCCCACTACGTGAAGTCCTACAACGACGACCTCCACATCGTGAGGACCAAGAACCTGGGGGTCGACGGGCAGCTGACCCGCGACGACCGGGGCGTGGCCCTCCGGCGAGAGATCTGGTACGACCAGACCAACGAAAGGGAGGTCCGCACCTACGGACTGGCCCTGAACCCGTACTACGACGGCCTGACGCCTAAGCAGAAGGAGGGGGAGGAGAGGTACCTCCTCAAGGACGACGTGAGGGGCATCGCCGTGACGAGGTCGACCTACGACGCCGACGGAAACGAGATTGCCCACAAGACGTGGAACCAGGACCAGGACCCCGCCCCCGACGCCAACGGGGTGCCCGTGACCAAACGGCAGTTCAGCGCCCAGGGCTTCCCCATCGAGGAGTCGTACTTTGGCGCCGCCGGCCAGCCCCTGATGAACCGGGACGGCCTGACGTCGGTGCGGTGGGAGTACGACAAGGTCGGAAACAACGTGCGGCGGCACCACTTTGGCCCCGGGGGCGCCTTAAAGGAGGACCCCCACGGAGTCGCCACCTACCTGTGGGCCTACGACGACCACGGGATGAAGGTGAAGCAGACCAACCTGGGGATCCTCGCCCAAACCAAAGAGGACGACCGCGGGGTGGCCATCTACCAGTGGACCTACGACAAGTACGGCAACCTCGCCGAGGAAAGCCACTTCGGCATCGACGAGAAGCCCACCGAAGACACCTCGGGGGCCTTCATCCTCCGGTTCCAAACCGGCTCCGGCGGCGAGCAGAAGCTCGAGGCCCGGTTCGACAAACTCGGAAAAAAGCTTGGAAGCTAGCGTGATGGCCCAAAAAATCGCCGTCCTATCCAGTGGAGAAGGCGGGAGCGTGAGCTCCCGTTCGCCCATCCCACTGAGGTGGGGTCCGTCCGAACGGGAAAGCTGGAATGGGGCGCCGACGGCAAAAGGCCTGAGCGATCCCGCAGGAGCGCAGCGACGAGGACTAGCGAAGGCCTTTTGCCGTCGAAGCGGGGCCCCATTCCGGAGCATCCAAACTTGTGGGACACCGCACGAGGATCTCGGTGCCTGATTTCTTCGCCTTTTCCAAGGTACTGCCGCTCCTGGTGTATCCGCTCCCGCTGGTGCTCCTCGTCCTGGTCGTCCTGAGTTTTGTGATGCGGCCCGCGGTCGTCCGCTGGATCGTTCGGCTCTTGGCGGTGGGATTGTGGGTGCTGGCGACCCCTTGGTGCGCCAACAAGCTCTCCACGTGGTGGGAGGTGCCGCGGGTCGACAGGGCCCAGCTGCCCGCCGTCAGCGACGCGGCCATCGTCCTGGGGGGGATGAGCGACCCCAAGGTCTCCACGCCCGAGCACCTGGAGCTGGGCCGGGCCGCCGAGAGGCTCACCGAGGCCGCCGCCCTCTGGCGCGAGGGCCGGGTCAAGGCCGTCGTCGTCACCTCGGGGAGCGGCGAGCTCCTGAAGCCCCAGGCCGAGGCCCCCGGGCTGGCGGCGTGGCTGCGGGCCCAGGGGGTACCGGCCTCGTCCCTGGTGGTGGAATCGGCCTCCCGCAATACCCGGGAGAACGCCACCCTCACCCTGCCCCTGGTGGAGGCCAAGGGGTACAAGACCCTCGTCCTCATTACGTCGGCGGTCCACATGAAGCGGGCCCAGGCCATCTTCCGAAAGGCGGGCTATGCCTCGGGAGGCCGGACCCTGGTGGCTTGGCCCGTGGACACCCAGAGAAATGCCGTGGAGTTTCCTTTCAACGCCGTCCCCGACGCCGACAGTTTAGCCACGACGCAAACGGTGCTGAGAGAGGCCCTGGGGTATTGGGTTTATTCGGTGGTTGGTTACCTCTAGACCCCAAACGGGTCTCCCGAGACTCTGCGAGGCGCTCTGGAGACCCTACGAGAGTCTTCGAAGACCCAAAATCGGTCTCCCGAGACCGTCCGAGAGTCTCCGAAGACCCCGCGAGACCCTCGGGAGAGCCAAAATCAGTCTCCTGAGACCCAGCGAGGGTCTCTGAAGACCCAAAACCGGTCTCGGGAGACTCTCCGACACGTTCCGGAGACCCAACGAGGCGCTCCGATTTTGGCGGTGTCTTGGGCCAGCCGCTTTTGGATCTGAACCAACAAAGACGCAAAAGGAAGACAAGGTCACTAGCGGTGCCCAGGGACGGTAGCAAGTTTAGCTAGGCGTGAGGGAGAAATTGGGGAAGGAATTCTGAACCACGGAAAACACGGAAGGAAGGGAGAAATGTAACGGCGCCAAGGGCAAAATTTGCGTCACCCAGAAAAGTCCGGTCGAAAACCTGGCAAGGTTTATATCGTAGCAATAATATCCAAAATTGTCTTGGAATACTGGGATACAAGAACATTGGAAAATATCTCAAAAAGAATACGAATTGAACTTTTGTCACTGTAATTATCTCGGAAGTATTTTAGTTCTTCGTTGGTTTCACTTCTCAGTTCCCAGTCAAGAAGCAAGGAAGTTCTCATGAATACGACATCTGGGTATTCCCGCATCTGATCAAGAAAGCCTTTACGATATCCCAAGGATAAGTTATTCCCATCTGGGTTGATTCTTCCATCCAGTTGGGCTGTCGCTAGATAGCACTCATCTGTAAACGAAATCAACAGTGGTAGAAAGTCGGAAATCTCTAAATACCAGTTTATAAACTCTTTTCGAGAAGCCGAAATATCAACATAGTTAGTCTTCATCTTTGGTAAGTTCGGAGACGGCTTCTCCGAGAGAGCTAGCTTTTCCATTATTGGTATCACTCTTGGATCCAGGTAAAATCTTTCGTAGTCAGAGAGTTCCTGGACAGGAACTTTTTCCTTAAGCTGAAGAGCTAGCTTCTCAAGCACAGCACCTGTACTGAAATTTTTCCTAAGCATCTCCTCAGCCAAGGCCTGTTGATCAACGCTCAATTTAGGCCAAATGCTCTGTGAATGAAGCTGAGATGAAACTAGCTCTTCCAAGAATGTCGCCCGCTGCAGAATTCCGGCTCTCTCAAGTACTTCCTTATAGCGAAAGTCACCATCAGCTCTATCCTGAGAAGATATAGGTCCACCACAAATGATCAACCATATAGGTACCAGTACTAGGATCTTCATACGTGAAACTCCCCCGGATAGAAGTGGTATACCGATCCTAGATGCCTCTTCCTGATGGGTCAATCCAACGGCATTCGCCGAACACCAACCGGACCCAACCGGCAAGCGAAGCGAAGCCCTGCCCCCCCACCAGGCCCCGTGCCAACCCCTTGGCATCGCCAACCCGCAGTGGGCCACGACACCCGCCAAGCTGGCCAGCGCAGCGAAGCCCGTGTAGATCGGGCGACGGAGATCGGTGTTCTGGCTAAGTCGAGGAAGTGCA
>JAHFSN010000087.1 GCA_023265735.1 Spirochaetaceae bacterium
CGCCACAGCGGGTCCCGGGTGTTGTCCAAGGCCGCAGGACTCTACGTCGAAGTGGTCCGCAACATCCCCAACCTGCTGTTCATCCTGGCGGTGCGGTTCCTCACTCCCCTGCCGCCGCTGGTGGCGGCCATCGTGGCCTTCACCATCTTCACCACGGCCGCCGTGGCCGAGATCGTCCGGGGCGGCCTCAACTCCATCCCCAAGGGCCAATGGGAGGCCGGCCGGTCCCAGGGCTTCTCGGCGGTGGGCATCCTCGTCCACGTCGTCCTGCCCCAGGCCCTGCGCAACATGGTGCCGCCCCTGGTCAGCCAGGCCATCACGGTCATCAAGGACACGTCGTTCGTCTGGGTGGTGGGCATCGAAGAGCTCACCGGCAAGGGCATGATCCTGATGGGCATGTACGCCACCCTGCCCCAGGTGTTCACGCTGTTTACCCTGCTGGCGGCCACCTACTTTGTGCTGAACTTCGGCCTGTCCAAGTGGTCCCGGACGGTGAAGACCCCCGGCACTGTGGTCCGGAAGCTGGCGTAGAACCGGAACCCCGAATTTGTCCTGAACCCTTTGAGAACTCACCGCCCGTTCGCTTCGCTCACTCAAGGCGCCAAGGGCGCAAAGGCACAGCCAAAATTCCGGGCGGGGACAGAGCTCAACCTCGAATCTCTTTCTCGTCCTCTGCGTCCTTGAGCGCAGCGGGCGGTGGGACTTTCTTCGAGCTCTGTCCCTCGTTGGGCCAGCTCTGTCCCCCGGCTGTTACCCTCGCCCCGTTCGGTTGTCCTGTACGAGGCGGCCTGGAGTGGGTATTTTGAGCCAGGAGAGGAGGCGGGTATGAAGAGACTGCTATTTTGGGGAATCCTGGCGCTGGCGGGGTTCCAGGCCCACGCCCTGGTGGTGGACGAGGCGGGGCTCCTGACGTCGCAGCAGTTCCAGGCCCTCAGCGCCCTGACGTCCGACGGGCAGGTGGCCATCCACATCGCCAGCTCCACCGGGGGCCAAAGCCTCAAGGCCTTCTCGGACGAGTGGGCCCGGTCCCAGAAGACAGGCGACACCTCCCTCGGGGTGGCCATCACCGTGGTCCCGACCAGCCACCAGGTCTACATCTCCATCTCGTCCCAGGCCCGGGATAGGTTCACCAACACCGAGGCCGGCCAGGTGATCCGTCAAGAGCTGGTCCCGGCGTTCCGGTCCGGGGACTACGCCGGGGGACTGACCCACGCCGTCCAGACCATCCAGGCCCAGCTGGGGTCTTCGGTGGCCTCGTCCACGACCTCCACAGCGGCGGCCCCAGTGGTGCCGAGGTCCCCAGTCCAACCCAGCCCGCCGGTCGACTGGGGTCTGGTGGCCCTCCTCCTGCTGGCCGCCGGGGTGGTCGGGTTCTTCGTGTGGAACTCCTGGAACACGAAGTTCAGGCAGTTTGAGTCGGTGGTGTCGGCGGGCCAGCCCGACTTTCCCCTGGTGGCTGACGTGAAGGCCCAGCCCGAGGTGCGCGACGCCCTCGAGATGCTCCAGGACCTCCACAGCGCCCTCCCCAGGGATTTTGGCAAGCGGGCCGCGTACTACCGGCGCCGCAAGGACGACTTCCGCAAGGCCTACGAGACCTGCCGCCTCGCCCAGCAGACCTGGGACCTGGAACGGCAGCGGGAGAACGAGGCCAAGGTCCGGTTTGAGTCGATCCGCAGCCGCGCCGACACCCTGCCCGAGGCCGAGCGCCAAAAGTTCCTGGCCATGGAGGCCCAGTACCAGGCCTCGGGCTACAACACGGCCTTCCTGCTCCAGAACATGCTCATGATGGACATGATGATGCACACCTTCAGCCACCCCGTGATCTACCAGCAGACGTACATCGAGCAGCCGGGCGACCAGTGGCAGACCGGGGTGGACGATGGGTTCGACGGCGGTTCGGGGGGAGACGGCGGCGGTGACGGCGGCAGCTGGTAATCAGGGCTAGGATCTCGGCCTTTTGACTTCGCCTCGGGGCGGTCTCCGGTCCTCGGCGTACTAGTGTACGCTTCCGGTCCTCGCCTTCCTCGGCTTTGCCAAAAGACCGATCTCCGTCGCCCTGCCTTCCTGGGTGCTTCGCTTCGCTCGCTGGTGGGCTTGGGGTGGCTTTGCTTCGCTCGCCGGCTGGCGTGGCGTTGGCTTCGCTTCGCTCGCCTGGGGGGAAGCGGGGCAGCAGAATAGTCCGGCGAGTTGCCAAGAGGGTGGACTCATCGTATCCTCCCCAGAGGAGCCCCACCATGAGCAGCTGCGAAGAAGGATATCGCCTCCTGGAAGAGAGCTTCGGCCACGGAAAGGACAACGTGATCGCCCTGGCCACCCTGGGCCGGGAGCCCAGCCCCCGGGGTACACCCCAGCCCCTGGTCCGGGGTGTGGACGCCTACTACGAGGACGGCGTGTTCTACGCGGTGACCAACGGCCAGTCGAACAAGATGCTTCAGATTGCTGACAACCCGGAAGTGTCGGTGGCGTCGTGCTCCGAGATGTTTACAGCCACCGCCGTGGGCGAGAACCTGGGCTGGGCCCTCGCCCCCCAAAACGTGGAACTCCGGGCCAAGCTGAGGGCGGCCTTCGCCGCCTGGTACGATCGAGTAAACAACGAAAGAGACGAAAACTGCTGCTTTCTGGCCCTGCGTCTCGTCCAGGGGACCCTGAACATCGGCCACGGGGAGCAGGTATACCACTTGGATTTTGCGAACAGGAAAGAAGGCGAAGTCCAGGGACAGCGCGGGGGGACCGACCGCTGATCACGCGCCCGGGATACCACCCTTGCGGCCAAGCGGCCCACCTCCCCTTGGATACTCGTGGCGCCTGCCCCCCTTCCAAACTTCCCCGTCGCAGAAAAAAACCTCGGCGCCGAAGTTCGGAACTCCGGCGCCGAGGTTAAGTAACGAGCGATTTCTCCGAAAGAACTCCGAACTCGAAGTTCCAAACTCCCTCTTCCGAGTTCAGAACTCCCTCTTCGGGGTTCGGAACTCCGCCATCCTAGTTCCGACCCCCCTCGTCCAAGTTCTGAAGTAGGGGGGGTACTTCCGAAGTACCCCCCTACTTCAAAGGTACCCCGTCCCCCATCCCGATCAGAAGGCGAGCGAAGCGAAGCCCGTGCAGATCAAGGCGACGGAGATCGGCATTTTGGCAAAGGCGTGGACATTGGCCTCTGGCCAAGTCCTGGAGTTTTGGGGCCAGCCCCAAAACTCCCAGGCTCAAGACGCGCCAGCGGCTTGAGCCGAGATCCGAGCCTTAGTGTTTCGGAGAAACTGGGGTGGGTATCACCACTTCAGGCTGAACCCCATTTCGCCATTGCTCAGCTCCGGGACGATGGTGAACTTGTCCGTATCCAGCCTCGTCCGCCGTTCGGGTACCGCGTACGACGCGGCCAGGGTGCCCCAGCCCTCCCAAACGACCCAGCCGGCGACGATCATCCCCACCGCCGGCAGGATGTCGAGGCTGAGGGAGAACGGCTTGGTCCCATTCTTGTAGCCCTCCGGCACCAAGAGGTAGGCCACGTAGCCGGCGGAGGCCGCGATGCCCAGGTCACCGGCGGCGAAGAGGGTCCCCACGGGGGCGTTGCCGTCCTTGAACTGGGCCAGACCCGGCAGAAGGAGCGAACTCTTGACGGCGTCGGTGATCGACTCGTCCTTCTTCTTGGCGATCTGCATCCGGGCGGCGATCGACGCGTATTCGCTCATGGTCAAATCACTGAGTTTCAGGTTGGGCCTTTCGGCGATAATCTCGGCCATCTCCTTGCCCGTGTACGTGCCGGTGGCCAGGGCCCCCAGCACCGGGGACGAGAGGTCGGGCACCTGGAGACCCCCGGGAATCTGGCTCCAGGCCCCCCACGGCAGAACAAAGCCCAGGAGGGCGCACAGAATCAGCTTCATGGGAATCTCCTTCGTCCTACTCACTCGTCTGCCCGAACCGACCACCATTTCATCCCCTCCCGGGGGAACTTGGCCTTCAGGTCGACCAAGGTGGCCTTCAGCTGGTCAACAACGCCGTCGTCCTGGTAGGTGAACAGCAGGAAATTCTCCTCGGGCCAGACCGCGGTGCCCCATCTCCAGTCGTCCCCGCCCCGGCCGTGGGCTACGGGGATGAGGGTGTAGGTCAGACCGGGGACGGCCGCCTCCAGGGTGGTCACCACTTCTTCCTGGACGGATTGGTTGGCGACGATTTCAAGACGCTTCATGGGTCAGCTCCTGGGGGGCCTTGGGGGGCCTCACCTTCTTTCGGTTGAAGATCGAGTACATGACGGGGATGAAGAACAGGGTCATGAGGGTGGCGCTGGAAAGGCCGCCGATGACGGTGAGGCCGATGGGCTGGACGAGCTCGCCGCCCTCTCCGGTGTTGAAGGCCAGGGGCATCATGCCCAAGATGGCCGTGAGGCTGGTCATGAGCACGGGGCGGAGCCGGGCCACGCCGGCTTCCAGGGCCGCGTTGTCCACGCTCAGGCCCCGGTCCTGGAGCAGTCCCGTGTAGTCGACCATCACGATGCCGTTCTTCACCACCAGACCCACGAGCATGACCAGGCCCATGGCGCTGAACAGGTTCATGGTCTGGCCGGTGATGAGGTAGATGGAGATGACACCGATGATCATGAGGGGCAGGGTGAAGAGGTTGATGATGGGGTTGCGGAACGATTCGTACTGGGCTGCCATGACCCCGAACACCAGAAAGATCCCCATGATGAGGACGATGAGCATGGTCTGGGCCATGGTGAGGAGGGCCGACAGATCGCCCTGATACGAGAGGTGCACGTCGGCGTCGATGACCAGGTGGTCGGCGATGGCCTTCTGCACCTGGGCCGTGACCTCGGGGACGGTGGACCCGAGCTTGTTGTTGGCCGTCACGTGGATGGTCTTGGACTTGTTCTCGTGCTTGATCGACACGGGCCCTGTCCCCCGGTCGAGGGTGGCGAAGTTGGCCAGGGCGATGCGCTGACCCGACGAGCTGGTCACCGAGACCCGGTTCAGGTCGATGACCTTCTGCCGGTCCGAGGCCTGGAGCACGACCAAGACGTCGTAGTCGCTCCCCGCTTCGTGGTACTGGGTGGCGGTGACCCCGGCGATGGCGGCGGACACTTCGTTGGCCACCGTGGTCACGCTGACCCCCAGGGCGTAGGCCCGCTGGCGGTCGATCCTCACTTCCACCTGCGGCAGGCCGTTGTCCAGGTCCATCTTCACCTCGGTGGCCGTCGGCACGTTGGCCTTAACCACGTCGACGATGTCCTGGGCCGTAGCGATGGTCTTGTCGAGGTCGTCCGACTGGACGGCGATGTCGATGGGGGCGTTGGACCCCGAGGGGTTGAACCCCTGGCTGAACGAGATGGTGGCCGCCGGGAAGTCGAGGAAGTGGGCCCGGAAGATTGCCTTGATCTTCTCGGCGTCGTCGATCTGCTGCTTCTTCACCGGCAGAACGACCTTCAACGACCCCTGGTTGGTGCCGCTGCCCGACTGGAAGGCCCCGGATCCGCCGGTGCCCGCGGTACGGATAATGGTCTTGATGCCCTTGGCCTCGGCCTTCACGTCGTCCTCGAGCTGCTGAAGAACGGCCTTGGTCTCGGCCAACGGGGTACCCACCGGAAGCTTGAGGTTGAGGGTCACCGAGTCTTCGGCCTGGCTGGGGGCGAAGGCGAACTTGAGACCCGAGGCCAGGGCCGTGGTTCCCAGGAAGGCGATCACCACCACGAGGATAACGATGGCCCGGTTGCGCAGGGCCTTGGCCAGAAGCCAGCGGTAGCCCCTCTCGATGAAGTTGTAGATGCCGGCCAGGACCTTGTCTCCCCAGATCACCACGGGGTTGCGCAGGGGCACCTCGAGGCGGTTCACCAGGGGGAAGTACTTGCTGATGAGGACGGGGATGAGGAACAGGGCCACGGCCAAGCTCGACAGCAGCGAAATGACGATGGTGAAGATCATGTCCTGGAACAGCAGGCCGATGATTTCCAGCTGGGTCTTGAAGAGCAGAATCGGGATGAAGACAAAGACCGTGGTCAGGGTCGACGCCATGACGGCGTTGCGCATCTCGGCGCTGCCGATCATGGCCGCCATAAGGTTCTTCATTCCCCGTTCCCGGTACCGGACAATGTTCTCCATGATGACGATGGAGTCGTCGACGATCATTCCGACCCCGAGGATCATGCCCGTCATCGAGAAGAGGTTGAGCGACAGTCCCATGAGGCTCATGGCCAGGAGGGTGATGCCGATGGAGATGGGAATGGAAAGGCCGATGACGAACGTGGTCTTGAGGCTCCGCAAGAACAGGAAGATGACGAGCATGGCGTAGACGATGGCCTCGAAGGCCGCCTTGAGCAGGGTGTCCACGGTGCTGTTGATCTGCGTCGTGTCGTCGGCCACCACCTCGAGCTTCACGTCGGGGGGCAGAGACTTTTGAAGTTCAGGGAGGGCCGCCTTGACGGCGCTGGCCACCTTCACGGTGTTGCCGCCGCTGGCCTTCTTGATCCCCACGTAGATGCCGGGGCTGCCGTTGATGAAGACCGAGGTGTCTTCGTCCTTGTACCCGTTGGTGACCTTGGCCACGTCTCCCAAGTGGATGACCTGGCCGTTGCGGGTGGCCACAATGACCCGGGAGACCTCGTCCACCGAGCCGAATTCCCCAGTGGTCCGGATGCTGTAGTTTCGAGTGCCTTCGGTGATCTTGCCGCCCCCGAGTTCCAGGTTCTGCTGGGCCAGGGCGCTGGAGAGGGTGGTCAGGGTCAGCCCGTAGGCGTCGAGGCGGTCCTGGGACACGTCGACCCGGACCACCTGGGTCCGGCCTCCGGAAACCGAGGCTTCCGAGACACCGTTGACCCGCTGGAGGGCGGTTTGCACCTTGTCCTCGCCGATCTTGCGCAGCTCTTCGGCGCTCCGGTTTCCCCTCACGGCGATCTGGAGGATGGGCTGAGAATTCGGATCGAACTTAAAGATCTGAGGATCGTTCACCGCCGAAGGCAGGGCCGATTTGATCGAGCTGATCTTGTCCCGAACGTCGTTGGTGGCGGTATCGAGGTTGTAGCCGTAGGCAAACTGGAGGACCACCATGCTGCTGCCTTCGGACGACGTGGACGTCATCTTCTTCAGGGAGCTGACGTTGATGAGGACCGACTCGAGGACCTTGGTCACCGACTTCTCGACGGTCTCGGGCCCCGCCCCCGAATAGGTGGCGCTGACCACCACCACGGGGGGATTGATTTCGGGCCAGAGGGCCACGCTGAGCTGGAACGCCATGAAGGCACCCAGAAGGACCAGCAGGCTGAAGACGACGGTGACGAGGACGGGGCGGTGAACAACGGAAGAACGGGTGCTCATTTCACCACCTTCACTTTGGTCCCGTCGTCGAGGAGCTCCTGGCCCTTCACGACGAGCACTTCGCCGGCCTTCACCCCGGTCAGGAGTTCGACGGTGCCGTCCACGGCCTGACCCACGGTCACTTCACGCCGGACGGCCGTGTCTCCTGGCAGAACGAAGACGTAGTTCTTTCCCGACCGGGCCACCACCGATTCCTGGGGGGCCAGGACGGCGGGGGTGCGGTTGTCGAAGTACAGTTTCACCCGGGCAAACATCCCCAGGTCGACCCCTTCGGCGGTCCCGACGAACTTCAAACGGATGGTCTTGGTCCGCGAGGTGGTGTCGACCACGGGGT
>JAHFSN010000088.1 GCA_023265735.1 Spirochaetaceae bacterium
TTGGATTTCCGAAAGAAAGTGCTCCTGATCGAGAAGACCGGCCTCGGTGGCACCGAGGTCTTCAACGGCGTGATGACCTCCAAGACGCTCTGGGAATACTCCAAAAAGGTACGACAGGTGCGTGACCTCATCCCCGGCTATCAGGTGAAGTTCGAGGATTCCGACAAGGAAGTCCGGGAGGCCGTCCGGTCCCGGCGCAACATCATCAACAGCCACCTGCGCATCCTCCTCGAAGAGTCGACCCAGCACCTCTTTCACCTGGAAAAGGGTCGGGCAGAGCTCCTGGGCCGCAACGAAGTCAGCATCACCCGGGACAACGGGGAGGTGTTTACCGTCACCACCGACAACATCCTCCTGTGCACGGGGAGCCGGCCTCGGTACCTTCCTCACATTCCCATCGACGAGCGCATCATCCTCACCAGCGACGGGATCCGCTACATGCGCGATTTCCAGAAGAGTCTCGTGATCCTGGGGGCCGGGGTGATCGGCTGCGAATTTGCCACCATCTTCAGCAACTTCGGAAATTCCAAGGTCTTCCTCATCGACAAGGCCGACCGCATCCTTCCCTTTGAGGACGAAGACGTGGCCGCCATCGTGAGCGAGAGCCTCGAGAAGAACGGCGCGGTGGTCCATCGCGGCGCCAGTCTGGTCCGCATGGATATCGTCGAAGGCGAGGTGGAGTACGAGCTGGAATACAAGGATGGGCGCCGGGAGGTCAACCGGGTTCAGCAGGCCCTGGTTTCGGTGGGCCGGGTGGCCAACGTCGAGTCGCTGGGCCTCGAGCGCGCCGGGGTTCGTCTGACCGAGAGGGGAGGAATCTGGCGGGACGACACCCAGACCAACACGCCCAACATCTACGCCGCCGGGGACGTGGCCACCGACCTGTCGCTGGTCAACGTGGGGGAGAGTGAAGCCCGCCACGCCGTGGAGCGCATGTACGGCGAACCCGACCGGCGGCTCAGCTACGAGAACATCAGCACCATCATGTTCCTCGACCCCGAGGTGGCCGCCGTTGGCATCAACGAGCAGGAAGCCATTCGGCGGGGCATCCCCGTTAAGGTCGTGAAGCTCGACTACTCCCTTCTGACCCGGGCCATCGCCATGCACAAGACCAAGGGATTCTTCAAGATCCTTGTGACCAACGATCACGCCATGCGCATCCTGGGGATGAGGGCCGTGGGGGCCCACGCATCGAGCGCCATCGAAGGAGTCGCGTACCTCATCCACACCCAGCAGGGCATTCGAGAACTGGCCAATATGATCCACCCGCATCCTTCGATCATTGAAGGAATCCAGGAAGCCCTGCGTATGCTCCTGGGGACGTCGATCTACAAGCCCGAGGTCCTCAAGGACCGCCTGCAGTGCTACGTCATCGAGAACGGGGTCAAGACGGCCGTCGACACCATCTTCTAGGGTCTAGTTAGTCCTTGAAAACTCTCTGAGATGAGCTAGAGTTAAGTTTGTCCACGGAGGACAAATGAACAAGACGCTCCCGGCCCTGGCGGCCGCTTTCCTTCTGTTTTCATCTCCTTTGGTGGCCCAAACCACGGGGATTTCGAACCTTCAAAATGGGCTCTCCAGCTTCGTCACCAATGCCCCGCCGTCGCTCCCCTTTGCCGCCTCGGCGGGCCTTGACTGGTCCGACGCCTACATTGGTCAGCTGGTGGACACCAGCTTTCCTTGGGTCCACCTGGGTGTCGGCTTCACGGGCGGGGTGACCTCCCTGCCAAACAGCGCCATCAATCCCTTGCTCGAGGCCCTGGGCCAAGCCGACGTTTCCAGCGTCGGTCTTCCGTTTACGGCCTTCAACCTTCGGCTGGGCGGACTGGTGTGGCCCTTCGACATGGGCCTCAAGATCGGGTTCCTCCCCCCGGGACTGGTGGCCAATGGACTGGCTTACACCTACAGCAGCCTGGGATTCGACGTGCGCTACAACCTGCTGAAAGACGATCTTCTCTGGCCCAACGTCAGCGTCGGGGGCGGCGTGAACTATATGAGCGCCGTGGCGTCGGGCTCCTACGGGAATACCGTCACGTATTCCGACGGCCAAGGAAATACCCTCATCCTGGACAAGACCAAGCTCGACATGAAGCTCTCCTCTTTGGAGTTCGAGGCTAGGGCCCAGGTAAGCAAGAAGTTTCTGTTTATTTTGACTCCGTACCTGGGTCTCACCGCGTTCTACGGGACGGGTCATGCCGAGGCCGCGGTCACGACCACGGCCACCGCGACGAATGGACTTGCGGCGTGGCAGCAGTACATTCCCGGCATCACAAATACCGGGTTTTCCAAGACCAACGATCAAGGCTCCTTCGGGATGAAGATTTGGGGCGGTACGTCGTTTGATGTTTTTGCAGTGAAGTTCGATTTCCAGGGCATGTACAGCCTCTTCAACGGCGCCTATGGCGGCGCGGCGGGCGTGCGGATTCAGCTGTAGGCTCCCCGATTTCGAGGGAAGCTCCCCGCCGGGGAGCTTTTTTTTTGCCTCTGTGACAAGATACGGAGGGAGGGGATGTTTCCTCCGGGAGGCTGATGTGGTTGCCCAGCTGGAGTCTTGGCTCGGGGAGGCGGATTTTCCGATCGCCTTCACCGGGGCGGGCGTTTCAACGCTGTTGGGTCTTCGGGATTTCCGAGGCAAGAACGGGCTTTACCAGGACTTTGACGCCCAGAAGATCTTCGACATCGACGTCTTTGACCGCGATCCGTCGTTCTACTACCGGCATACCCGTGACTTCATCTACGGACTCGAGGCCAAGCGGCCCGGCCTCGTCCACCAGGTCCTGGCCCGGTGGGAGTCCCAGGGCCTCCTCAAGTCCGTCATTACCCAAAACGTGGATTACCTCCATCAGAGGGCGGGAAGCCGTCAGGTAGTCGAGGTCCATGGTTCTCCCGCCACGCACCTTTGCCGCTCCTGCGGCGCCGCCGCGTCGTTTGAGGCCATCCGGGACCGGCTCGAGACCGGTGAGACCGTTCCTCGGTGCCCCTGCGGCGGGGTCTTCAAACCCCAGATCACGTTTTTCGGCGAGGCCCTGCCCCAGGCCGCCTGGGCCGAGGCCGAGCGGCTCGTGAGGAAGGCCGACCTCATTCTCGTCCTGGGAACGAGCCTTACGGTGTACCCTGCCGCCGGCCTCCCGGAACTTTGTGTTCGAACCGGGGGCCGGATGGTCCTGGTGAACGACCAGCCCACTCCCCTGGACCACCTCGCCTGGAAAACCTTCGACGATCTGGAGTCCACTTTTTCCTGATTTGGAGGGAAAGGGGATTCTCAGTTCTGGCGACCCGGCCTATTCTTGTCCCCGAGGTTTCCTTTGTTTCGCAATCCTGGTTGGATATTCGTGGTGGTCTTCGGACTCTGTCTCGCCGGTGCCTCGGTGATGAACGTCACCTTGGTGAGCCAGGCTCGGACGGCCCTCGAAGAGGGAATCCTCGGAAACCGGTCCGTGGGGACTCCCCTGACCTACCATGTGGCCCTCATCATTCCTCGGACGACGGACACGTTCTTCGACGGGCTCACCGAGGGCGTCTTGGTCGCCGCCCGCCGCATCGACGCCGCCGTCCAAATCTTCCGCTACCAGGCCCAGGCCCCCAACGACCTGGAGACCTACTTCCAATTGGGGCTCAGCAGCCATCTGGACGGTCTGATCGTGTATTCGGGCCTCGACCAGATGCAGAACCATCGAAAGCAGGCCGAAGCCGAGCACGTGGTCTTCATTCCGGTGGGGACTCGGGCCCCCGGGGGCTCGGGGCTGTTCGTCGGCTCCAGCAGTTTCCTCCAGGGCGTCGAAGGCGGAAACATTGCCGTTCGTCACAGGGGCAGTTCCGCCCGCATTGGCATCGTTCTGCCGGCCGAGGGCGAGGAGGAACCCCGAAGGGATCCTATGTACCGGGGCATTCTCATGACCCTGAACACCTTCTCCGGGGCGTCCATTGTGGCGGCGTCCCGGGCGAACCCGGGCCTCTTCTCCGGCGAAGAGGCCGTATCGTCGCTCCTGCGAGCCGAACCCAGCATCAATATCCTGATCTGCGGGAATGCCCCGATCACCGAAGGCGCGGCCCAGGTGATCGTCGACCAGGGTCTCGTGGGGCAGGTGCTCCTCATCGGGACCGACGAGTCGCCCACCATAGACAAGCTGGTGGACCGCGGTGTGATCACCGCCAGCATCGTTCGCGACTCCCGTTTGGTAGGGGAACAGGCGGTCAAGGCCTTCCTGAGGGCCCTTCGGGGCGGTACCTCCGAACCCCCGGTCGAGGTGGGGTTTACGGTGCGGGAGCGCCGGGAGTCGAAGCGATGACCCTCCGCACGGTCCGGGGAAAGATTGTCGCCAATTCCGCCCTCATCGTCGTCCTCTTGGCCGGGGCCAGCCTGTATTCCGGGTTTGCTTCGCTGGAACTCGATCAAAGCGTCGAAGCCCTGTTTCGCAATAACCTCACCATGGAGAATTACCAGAACCTCCTGGACCAGACCCAGACGAGCCTCACCGAATACCTGCGGACCAAGAGTTCGGACTCCTTGAAGGACTTCATCCGCAACTCGACCCAGCTGTCGGACAGGGCCAGCCTCTTGAACGAGAACATCGTCGCCGACCAGAGCCTCCTCCTCCAGCGTGACCTGAGCCGGGTCTTCGAGACCTACTTGGCTGTGGCCCAGGCGGGAATCGAGGCCAAACGGGGACGCGATACCATCGTCTACGCCCAGAATTTCGAGACGGCGAGCCGCGAGGCCGGGTACGCGCGCATCCTCATCAGCGACCTGAAAAACCAGTTCCTGTCGCAGTCCTTGGAGACGTTTTCCTACTACCGGAGCCTCATCCCCGGGGTGCTGTTCTCCAACGCGGCCCTCATCCTGGCCGCCACGTTTCTTGCCTTCGGACTTCTGCTGAGCTACTCGAGGGCCCTGACCGAACCTCTGTCGCGGCTGGCCGAGGCCGCGGCCGCCATGGGAAAGGGGGAGTTCCGGACGGCCATTCCGCACGTCAACAGCAAGGACGAGATTGGCACCCTGGCCCGTAGTTTCGCCCAGATGCAGGAGGGCGTCCGCGACTCCTTTGAGAATCTGCAAACCCGGGTGGAGGTCGAGCGCAAGCTCTACGAAGAGCGGATGCAAGTGCTGGAACTCAACCATCGTCTCAAGGACGCGGAGCTTCTGGCCCTCCAGACCCAAATCAACCCTCACTTTCTCTTCAACACCCTGTCGGCGGGGATAGGGTTGGCCGGCGCCGAGGACGCTTCCAGGACCTCCGCATTTCTCGAGAACCTTTCCGGTTTCATCAGGTATACTTTGACTCCCACCAGTCGGTTTGTTCCCATTTCCGACGAGATGGATTGTCTGGACCGGTACATCTGGCTTCTCAAGCTGCGCTTTGAAGACCGGTTCGCCTTCCTGGTGGAGATCGACGAGGAGATTCGGCAGGTCGAGGTTCCGGCCATGATTCTCCAGCCCTTGGTCGAGAACTCCATCGGCCACGGATTGTCAGACTACGAGTCGGGAGGGGTGGTGGTGATCCGAGGATACTGGGAAGACAACATGGCCGTCCTGAGTGTCTGGGACAATGGCATCGGGATGGAGCCGATTGAGGTCGAATCGGTGGTCCGGGAGGCCCTCGACCCCGACCCATCCTCTTCAGGGGGAATTGGCCTGAGGAACGTGATCCGGCGCATCCAGCTTTCGACCAACGGCAGCGGCCGGGTTGAAATCCAAAATCGTAACGCGGTGGGACTCGAGGTGAGAATCCTCCTCCCCTCGGTCAGAGGAAACGAAGCATGAAGCGCGTGCTGGTGGTTGATGACGAACGTCCTGTGGTGGACCACATTGTCAGAACGATCGGGAAGGACCTGGCGTCGGAGTTCCTGGTGGCGGGCACCGCCTCCTCGGGCCGCGAGGCCCTCGAAAAGGTGCCCGTGCTCCAACCCGACATCGTCCTCATGGACGTTCGGATGCCCGGACTTTCGGGCCTCGACACCATCCGCGAACTGAAGAGGCAGGGGTCCGGCGCGGCCTTTCTCCTTTCCACGGCCTACGAACGGTTTGACATCGCCAAGGAGGCCCTCGAGCTCGGCATTTCGGGTTACATGCTCAAACCCGTCGTCAAGGATTCCCTGGCCGCGGCCCTCAGGACGGCGGCCGAACAGCTCGACCGGCGCAGTGGTTTCCAGAAGGACGAGGTCGAGCAGCGCGAGATCGCCGGAGAATTGCGGGCCTTTGTCGCCCGGGCGTACGTGGACGGGCTCATGCTCGGACGCAGTCAGGGGGAAGCTGTCCAGGCCATGAGACAATGGCTGGCCATCGACAAACCGTGGGGGCTCCTCGGGGCCGCCGTCTTTCTCCACGTGCCCGAGGAGTCGCACCGGGAACTCGAGGCTCTGCTCCAGTACAAGAGCAATGCGATCTGCGGGCCCCTCACCTCGGATCTCTGCCTGATTTTCCAGCCCCTGGCCAACGCCGCCGAGGCCCCAGAAGCCGAAAAGAATCTTCTCGACGCCGTTCGCTCCAAGATGGGGTCCAGTCTTCAGCGGGGCGCCCTGCGGATGGGCTTTGCGGCCCCCCGTCCCATCGAGGAGGTGGCGGCGGCCTGGCCCGAAGCCCTGATGAAGGTCATTAGCCTCCGACGCAATTTCCCGCCCAGCAGCGGCCCCTTGGTGGGGTCCTCCGAGAGTGAAGAGGCCTTCCATTCGGCCGTCCTCGAAGGAGACCCCACGCGGATTCGCCGGGCCTTTGAGGACCTGTTGGCCCCCTTTGAGCTCACCAACCAGGTGGAAGTGCCCGACCGGTATAGCATCATTTCCCTCCTGGGCGGGGCCCTGCGCCGTCTCATCAGCCGGGGAAGTCTCGATCCCGATTCGGCCAGCCTCTGGATGGACTTCGACGATCTGCGCCAAGCCGCCGACGGCCAGGAATTCTGCCTGCTCGCCCGGACCCGATTGATGATCCTCACCGACGCTGTGGGCCGGTCGAAACGCTGGTCGGTGCGCTTGGCGTCGGCCCTGGACTATGTGGCACGGAACTTCGCCCAGCCGATCACCCTCAACGAGGTCGCCCTCCACGTGGGATTGCCCGCCAAACGCCTCTCCCGCATGTTCATTGAGGAGGTCGGCTGTGGCTACTCCGACTACCTCATTGACCTCAGAATTTCCAAGGCCAAGATCTTTCTCCTCCTGCCCGGGGCCACGATCAAGCAGGTGAGTACCGATTGCGGCTTCTCCGACCCCAACTACTTCTCGCGGCTCTTCAAAAAGGTGACGGGGTCCACGCCCACCGAGTTCGCGGCCGCACGGTGACGATCCTTCAGAATTGCTAGAACAAAAAAGGGAGTTCCAAAATGAAATGCATCGCTCTTTGGTTGACCCTCGGTTCGGTTCTGTTTCTCTGCGCGTGCAGCCCCGCAGTTCCCCGGACCAGCACCGGCCGGCCCCTGATCGGGTTCTCCCAGGATTCTCTGGTCATCGAGCGCTGGAAGAAGGACATCAATGCGTTTCAGGCGTCGGCTA
>JAHFSN010000089.1 GCA_023265735.1 Spirochaetaceae bacterium
CTGGAAGCGCAAGGCCACGAACCCGAAAATGCTGCCGCAGACACCGCCGATGATGTGGGCAAAATGGCTGATGTTGTCGTTCTTGAATGCGTCGAGAACCTCTTTGCCCAGGTACAAGGCCAGGATGGCCACGAAGGTGAGGGGGATCTCGCCGGCCCGAATGTTGGTGAAGCTGACCAGCAGGATCATGAGGAGGACGATGCCCGAAGCTCCGACGAGGCCCGTATGGAAGAAGAAGACGTTCACGAGCCCGGTCACCACGGCGGTAATCAGTACCATAACCAACAGGGTGGGAGTCTGGTACTTCTCCTCGAGGATGGGCCCCAGCAAAATAATGAACATGAGGTTGCCGTACAGGTGGGCCCAGTCGGCATGGCCCAGGGTGTAGCTCACCAGCCGCACGTAGGAAACCCAGTCGTTTCCGTGAAAACTGCCCTGGCCGCCCACGGTGAACCAATCCCGGATCAGGCTGGGCATCAGGTATTGATTGGCGGCCAATACGGCTGCGCAGGCCAAGGAAAAGGTGAGAGTAAACGGAGCATTGTATCGGACGCGCATGAATCCCCCCAGGGCCAATCTACCGGGGAAATTGACAAGAATCCAGGGGCCGGTATAGTGAAGGGTCGGGAGGGGACCATGCAGCTCTACTTGGTCGTCTGGGGCCTGGCCTTCTGGCTCCTCATCAGCGTCTACATGGTTGTTTTCATACCTCTGATTCTCCTCAAGGCCCTAGGACGACCCCGGGAAGCCCAAGTCTACTTGGGTGCCATCAGCCGAATCATCGGACGGTTTCTGCTGTTTTCTACGGGGACCAAGCTCTACGTGGAAGGCGTGGAGAATATTCCAAGGGGACGGCCCTACTGTTACATTGGGAACCATCAGGCCTATGCTGACATTTTGACCCTGATGGCGACAACCCCTGAAGCCGTCGGATTCATCGCCAAGGATTCCCTGAAGCGGCTCCCCATCGTACGGACCTGGATGTTCTTCCTCGGCTGCTACTTTCTCAAGCGGGATAGCCTCAAAGACGGCCTGAAAGCCATACTGTACGGTGCTGACCGCGTCAAACGGGGCTACCCTATGGTGATTTTTCCCGAAGGAACCCGGAGCAAGGGGCCTCGGCTGGGCCCGTTTCGCAAGGGGGGGATCAAGCTGGCCACGAGGGCCAAAGCCGCCGCCGTCCCCGTGTCGATCTACGGTTCTTACCGAATTCTGGAACAAAAGGGCTATCCCAATCCCACTTGGATAGGGGTGAGGTTTCACCCGCCCATCGAGACGGCTGGACTCTCGGGTCCCGAGGAAGATACCCTGGCCGATCGCATTCGGGACATCATCCAAGCCGGGGTGAACGATCTGGGGCGGCTCAGTCCGCGATAGGACAAAAAGGAATTTCATGGCAAAAGACGATCTTGCCCCCGTATACGACGAGAGTGCCATCAAGACTCTCAGTTCACTGGAGCACATTCGACTGCGTTCGGGAATGTACATTGGCCGTCTGGGCGACGGGTCCAACCTCGACGACGGCATCTACGTTCTCCTCAAGGAAGTCATCGACAACTCCATCGACGAATACATTATGGGGTTCGGCAAGCGCATCGACGTCACCCTCGAGGGTGAGAAGGCCACCATCCGGGATTTTGGCCGCGGCATCCCGTTGGGAAAAGTGGTGGCGGCGGTCTCCATCATCAACACGGGCGCCAAGTACAACGACGACGTCTTCCAGTTCTCGGTGGGACTCAACGGCGTGGGAACCAAGGCGGTCAACGCCCTCTCCAGCCACTTTCTCGTCCGTTCCCACCGCGAAGGCGAGTTTTTCCAAGCCACCTTCAGCCGGGGAAAGCTGGTCAAGGAGGAGTCGGGCAAGTCTGAAGAACCCAACGGCACCTACCTCGAGTTCGTCCCCGACAAGGAGATCTTTGGCGAGTACGGCTTCAACAACGAGTTTATTCAGCAGAGGATGTGGAATTACGCCTGCCTCAACTCCGGGCTCAAGCTGTACTTCAACAAGGAGAAGTTCGAGGCCAAGAACGGGCTTCTCGACCTTCTGGGCGGAGAGATCGGCGAAAACATGGCCTATCCCATCGCCTGGCACCGGGGCCAGTTCATCGAGTTCGCGTTCACCCATACGGAGAGCTACGGCGAAACGTACTTCAGCTTCGTCAACGGCCAGTACACCTCCGACGGCGGAACCCACCTCTCGGCGTTCCGGGAGGCCCAGCTGAAGGGCATCAATGATTTCTACAAGGAAACCTACAACGGGTTGGATGTCCGTGAGGGGATCGCCGGCGCCGTGGCCATCAAGATCAAGAACCCCATCTTTGAGAGCCAGACGAAGAACAAGCTGGGCAACACCGACGTGCGCCAGTGGATCCTGCAGGAAGTCCGCGAGGCCGTGGTCGACTTTCTGCACAAGAACCCCGAGACGGCCCGCATCCTGAAGGACAGGATCATCTCGAACGAGAAGCTCCGCAAGGAGCTCAACACCGTCAAGAAAGAGGCCAAGGAAGCCGCCAAGAAGATCGCCCTGAACATTCCCAAGCTGAAGGACTGCAAGTTTCACCTGGAGGACGGCGAAAAGGGCGCCGGCTCCATGATCTTCATCACCGAGGGACAGTCCGCCGCCGGTTCCATGGTCACCTGCCGCGACGTCCACCTTCAGGCCATCTACGCCCTCCGGGGCAAGCCCGAAAATCTCCATGGAAAGAAGCGGACCGAGATCTACAAGAACGAAGAGCTCTACAACCTCATGATGGCCCTGGGCATCGAGAACGACGTCGAGAGCCTCCGCTACGGGAAAATCGTGGTGGCCACCGATGCCGACACCGACGGCTTCCACATCCGCAACCTCCTCCTCTCGTTCTTCCTGAACTTCTTCGAGGAACTTGTGGTGGGCGGCCGGGTGTTCATCCTGGAAACGCCCCTGTTCCGGGTCCGCAACAAGAAGACGACGAGGTATTGCTACAGCAGCAAGGAGAGGGACACGGCCGTCACGGAGCTGGCGGGCGCCGAGGTGACGAGGTTCAAGGGTCTGGGGGAGATCAGTCCCAGCGAGTTCGGCCAGTTCATCGGCCAAGACATCCGGCTCGTCGACGTCAACATCAAGACCATCAAGACCATCGGCGAGACCCTCGACTTCTACATGGGGAAGAACACCCCGACCCGGCGCCAGTTCATCATGGAGAACCTCCGATAATGGCCTACGTTCAGAAGCTCTTCAACGACAATTTCCTCGAGTACGCCAGCTACGTCATCAAGGAGAGGGCCATCCCCCACCTGGACGACGGCCTGAAACCCGTCCAGCGCCGCATCCTTCACTCCCTCATCGAGATGGACGACGGCAAGTTCCACAAGGTGGCTAACGTGGTTGGCCACTCCATGAAATACCATCCCCACGGCGACGCCTCGATCTACGAGGCCCTGGTGAACCTGGGTCAGAAAGACCTCTTCATCGACAAGCAGGGAAACTTCGGCAACATCTTCACCGGGGATGAAGCCGCCGCAGGCCGGTACATCGAGTGCCGCCTCCTCCCCCTCGCCAAGGAAATCCTCTTCAACGCCGAGATCACCGAGTACGTGGAAAGCTACGACGGCCGCAACCGGGAACCTGTGGTCTTTCCGGCCAAGCTCCCTGTGGTTCTCCTGCAGGGCATCGAGGGCATCGCGGTGGGCATGGCCACGAAAATCCTTCCCCATAACGTAGGCGAGGTGGTCCGGGCCGTGATGGCGTGCCTCCGCGGAGAGCCCTTCGAGCTCTTCCCCGATTTCCCCACTGCGGGGCTCATGGACGCCTCCCTGTACGCCGACGGCATGGGAAGCGTGATGGTCAGGGCCAAGCTCGACACCAGCGACGAGAAGCGCATCGTCATCCGGGAACTGCCCTACGGGACCACCACGGCCAGCCTCATCGACAGCATCGAGAACGCGGCCAAGAAGGGCAAGCTGAAGATCGCCGGGCTCTCGGACTTCACCACCGACAAGGTCGAGATCGAAATCAAGCTGCCCCGGGGGGTCTACACCCACGAGATCGTCGAGGCCCTCTACGCCTTCACCGACTGCCAGATCAACATCTCCACCAACCTTCTGGTGATCCGCGACAACCTGCCGGTGCAGATGACGGTCACCCAGGTCATCGAGCACCACGCCCGGAACCTCGTCGACATCCTCAAGCGCGAGTTGGAGCTCGAGCAGCGCAAACTCACCGACAAGCTCCATCTGCGGACCCTGGAGCGCATCTTCATCGAGGAGCGCATCTACAAGGCCATCGAGGACAAGAAGACCCAGGAAGACGTCCACCAGGCCGTCCTCGACGGGTTCATTCCCTTCAAGAAGGAACTCATCCGCGCCATCACGGAAGACGATCTGAAGCACCTCCTCGAAATTCCGATCCGCCGAATTTCGCTGTACGACATCAACAAAAACCGCCAGGAGGTCGAGGCCATCAACGCCCGTCTCAAGGAGATCAAGCATCACCTGGCCCACCTCACCGAGTACGCCCTCGGGTTCCTCGAGGACGTGCTGAAGAAACCCATCGCCCAGGCTCCCCGGCTCACCAAACCGACAAGCTTCAAGAAGCTCGCCGCCAAGGACGTGATGATCCGGGACAAGAAGCTCCGCTACGACAAGGCCACGGGTTACCTCGGCTGGGGCGTGGCCGGAGGCGACGTCCAGATGGAGGTCAGCGAGCTCGACAGGGTCCTCCTGCTCCAGAAGGACCTCCACTATTCGGTGATCCGGGTTCCCGAGAAAAAGTTCGTGGGCAAGGCCGTCCTGGGGGTCTACGACGCCGACAAGGACGAGTTGGAGAAGGTCGTCTTCTCCGTGCTGTACAAAGACCTAGACTCCGGGTCGATCTACCTCAAAAGGTTCCGTATTGAAGGCTACATCCTCGACAAAGACTACGAAATCCTGCCCGAGAGGGCCCAGTTTCTGAAGATCACCACCAAGGACAACGTCAGCGTTCATCTCGACTACAAACAGAAACCCCTGCTGAGGGTCCTCGAGGAGACTTTTCCGGTGAACAAGTACCTCGTGAAGGGAGTGAAGGCCCTGGGGGTCAGGCTGACCACCAAGGAGACCAACGGCGCCAAGTTTGTCCGGACGGGAGCCAGCCCCGAGGACGATCCGGCGGGAGAAGTTTGATGTTCCTCGACCCCACAGAATGGACGTGGCCCCTGGACAACACCGTCCAGGCCTCCCTCCTGGCCGAGCTTCTCTCCCAGGAAGGTATCCCCCATAAGATCGTCAGGCACGGGGACGCCCTGTGGGGCTACGCCGAACAGGTAGGAGAGGGCTGGGGGCACCTGGAGGTCCCCGACGAGTTTGCTGAGAAGACCCAGGAGCTCTACCAAGCCTTCCTGGAGTCGTTCAGCGGCGAATGAAGCCCTGGTTCTTTTCCAGTTCCTCGGCGTAGACCAGCAGTTGGGTCTCGTCCATGGGCTTGGCCATCACAAACCCCTGAAAAGTTCGGCAGCCGAGCTGGAAGAGGTGCTCGACCTGTTCCCATCTCTCCACGCCCTCGGCCACGAGGTTCAAGTTGAGTTCCTTGGCTATGGAAACCAGGGACCGGATGATGGCCACATCCTGGGCCGTCTCCGGAAACCCGTGGACAAAAGACTGGTCGATCTTGATCTCGTCGAGGGTGAATTTGTGGAGGTGGCTCAGCGACGAGTACCCTGTCCCAAAATCGTCCACGGACACCTTCAGGCCTAGGCGCTTGAACTCGGCGAGGCTCTGCATCGCCAGGAAAGGGTCTTCGAAGAGGCTGGTCTCGGTGACCTCGAGGATGAGCTTTTCCGTGAGGTTGGGATTGTCCGTGAGATTTCGCTGGAGGAGCTCGACGAGGTCCGACGACCTGAACTGACGGGGAGAAATGTTTACAGACACCGCCACGTCCTTCAGAGCCGTGGAGCTCCACGACTGGAGCCGGCGGAACACCTGGTACAGGCTCCATTTGCCGATGGGCATGATGAGTCCGGTTTCTTCGGCCACGGGAATGAAACGGCCCGGGGAAATGGTGCCCTTGGTGGGGTGTTTCCAACGCATCAGCATCTCGGCGCCCAGGGAAGCTACCTCGGCGCCCTCGGGACCTACCGAACGAAGGGTGATCTTCGGCTGGAAGTGCAGCTCAAACTGCTGGCCAATCTCCCGGAGGGCCGGAGCCTCGATGGCCTTGATGATGGCGTTCTGCAGCTCCATTTTCTCGATCACCTGATCTTCCAGGTCTGAACTGTAAAGGGCCGAGGGTTTCTTGTTCTCTTGGGCAAATCCCAGGGCGACGTCGGCGTAGTGGAGCAGTTCCGACTTTTCCTGGCCGTCTCGCGGATAGAGACTCACTCCCACGTGGCTAGCAAGCATAAGATTGAAACCCGAAAACAGATGGGGCTCGGCGATCCGTTTGGTGACAGCCTTGGTCATCTGGCGCAGCTCGGGGACCGATTCGAACGACTTCACCAGCAAAAACTCATTGTCGCGGGTGTGGAAGAGCCAACCGTCTTCCCCTGCCAGGGCCCTGAGGCGCTCGCTGATCTGATACAAGACCCATTCACCCACGCTGAGTTTCAGGGTTCTCTTGATCATGTCGAACTGGGAGTCAAGCTGGATCAAAAAGAAGGCAACCTGGATACCCGGCTGGTGCTTCCAGCGCTCGAGCAGGACAGGCATGTCCTGGTCCATGCGGTAGTGGGTGGGAAGACCGGAGATAGGGTGCAAGTTCAGTCGGTGCTCGACCTGGCGCTGCCTCAGGGTCTGAAGCTCATAGTCCCCGGCGAGCTTGAGGTTCTTCTCTCGAAGAAGCGATACCTCGCTTTCGAGGAGCCGGATGGTCTGCAGGAGGTGCTCAGTTTCGGAGGAATCGGCCATGCCGGTCCTATACTATCCGGACGTCCACCGGGGGTCAACCAGAGCCGAATCGGAGAAGCTCTCTTCCCGGGCCCAATGGATGAGCTCTTCAGGAGGGACCAGCCGCCAGGGTGCCAGGTCGTACTTCTGGGCCAGGGCCTCCCGGCGGCGCCACACAGTTTCCAGCCGTCCGAGCTCGTCGGGAAGAAGGGTGGCGGCTCCTTTCACTCGCCGCCAGGGCTCGGGGTAGTCCGGAAACGTGTACTCCTCGGCCTTGTCCATCCGAGTCCGAAAGGGGTCACGCTTCTTCTTCTCATCGAGAAGGGGATCGACTTTGTCAGCCAGGGCCAGCAGGTAGCGGACGTCCTGGGCCGCGTAGGCAAGCTGGTCCCGGGACAGGGGGCGGAGACTCCAGTCGCTGATCTGAAGGGCTTCTTCCTTGCAGATCTACGGGCCCAAAAAGGTTTCCACCAACAGAGGAAGCGAAGGACGGGGAGTCACGGCCAAGCACGCCGCGTCGAAGAGGTCCCAGAGTCCCCGCAGGGCCACCCCATGGCAGGCCTTCAGGGC
>JAHFSN010000090.1 GCA_023265735.1 Spirochaetaceae bacterium
GAAAAGGGCGGCGACGTCGTCACCCTCGATGGCCCGACCCTCGACGCCCTGGGTCTTCGGCTCAGCCAGTACACCGCCTTCGGAGTCCTCAACGGGGGGATGGCCACCAGTTACGTCGACTCGAAGAAGAATCAAGCCCTCGGTGCGGGCTTGTACAGCATCTTCAAAGCCGACTTGGAACGCATGGCCGAAATGACGGCCCGGGTTCCCAAGGGAGTGACCCCCGCGTTTGTTCAGGAGGATGGCACCCCCGGGCCCAGCTACCTCGAACTGAAGATCAGAACCCTCGCCCTGATGAACCTCGCCGCCAAGAAGTCGGGCTGTCCGGGACCCGGACTTCAACTCTTCCAGATGACGAGCCAAAATACCGACGCGGCGTTGAAAGAAGCCCTCTCCCGCTATTCCGCGTCCCCGGCCCTCGGCGATCTGACCCCCCATACCCCCCGCCCCTGGACCCAGACCCCCACGGCCATCCAGGAGCTCGTGGGGACCTTCACTCCCGCCAAGGAAGGGGCGGCCCGCAAATTCTTCCTCGTGAAAAGGGACGGCCGCGAGGTTCCCTACGCTCTTCCCGGAGGCCACGGCCAGAACTTCCGCGTTCTTCGCCGCATCTACCTGGATCTCAAGGCTGCCGGTTACCGGTTTGTCTATCTGGGAAACGTCGACAACCTGGGCTATCTGCCGAGCTTCCGCGGACTGGCCCTGCTGGCCCTTTCCGGGGCTCCGGCGGCCTTTGACTTCGCCTTCAAGACCCCCGTCGATGTCAAGGGCGGAGTCCTCTATCGAGACCCCCTGGGCCGCCTCAACTGCGCCGACATCGGCGTGGCCATCGGCGCCGACCAGGTTGCCGCCGCCGAGAAATCCGGGGTCCCCATCCTCTTTAACTGCGCCACCGGGCTCTTCGACCTGCATCAGCTGGTCGACCAGCTTGACAGGATTGCCGACCAGCTCCCCGTACGGCTCAGCGAACAGGATAAGGACGTAGGCCGGTACGCCCAGGCCGAGCAGGTGACCTGGGAGGTGATCGGCCTGCTCGACAAACCCCTCATCTTCGGCATCGAAAAGACGCGCAGGTTCCTGGCGGCGAAGGTTCTCCTGGAGTGCCTGCTGACCAGCGGCCTCCATTGGGACGATCCGCGGTTCGATCAGGCCGAGTTGGCCCCGTTTCGGGCCCTATCGGCGGGTCTGCAGGCGGGCCTGACCACCCTCCTAGAGGGACCCTTTGGCTACCGCAAGGAAGGGCTGCACTGGGTGCCCCTCAAGGAAGAAGAATTCCTCCGCAGGCTTTCGGCGAGCGGGTTCGATTTCCTGTCCGTCTAGCCGCCCTACTCCAGCTTGTCCTCCGTGTCGAAAATGACCTTTCCGATGGACAATTTTGAGAGATCGGTCGACTTCCGGACAAATTCCAGGTCGGACTTCTCCCGTTCGAGGTCGGGGATCGAGTAGACGTAGGGTCCAGTTCCGGAGACGTCGATGGCCCTCTCTCCGGCCGTTTCCCGCAAGAGCTGCTCCTTCAGAGCCTCCCGTTGGGGTCCGGGCTTTCCGGGGGCGTCGAGTTCGGAAGCGGGTACCACCTGTTCGAGGTGGACTTCAGCAGGGTTCTTCAGGACCAATCGGACGACCTTGCGACGGAAATTTTTGAGCTTGATCAACAGGTTCCGGCGGTTTTCTCGAAGACGCCGAACCAGGGGAATCCCGAAAAAGAACCCCGAATACAACGCCGGAATCCAGCCGAGCACGGTGAGCAGCCAACCGTTGGCGGCGTTCAGATCCAGATGCCCCAGGGCCGACACCAAGGCAAGGGAAACCAGATAGATGAGGCTCAGGTTGTCACCCGAGGCCTGAACGGCCTGGACCCCTTGGAGACCAAATGAGAGGAAGTAGAGACCAAAGACGACGTTGAAGCCGTTCAGGAAGATGATCCAGCCGTTGGTCCTCGAAGGGTTGCGGGTGAAGGGGATGAGTTCCTGGTCGGCCAAAACGTAGGGCCGCGGGGCCTGCCCGGAGGTGAGAAGCAGTCCGGGGAAAAAGAAGTTGAGGGTCCCCGCCTCGCTGACCCGGGGCTCCCCGTCAAACTCCAGCATCAGCCGGCTCACCAGGGCGTCGGCCTCCTCGCGGCTGCGGCCCGTGAGGGCCATGAGCTCTTCGAGGCTGATTACCCCCCGGTTTTCCCGGATAAAACTGACAAAGGCCTTCCGTTCCATCCTCTCACGTACGTCGGCGTTGTCCTCAACCCCAAAGACGAACTCGAACACGGCCCTGTGGAAGGGCTTGCGCCGTTTTGCCTGCCGTTCCAGAGGATCTCCCGAATACAGCCAAAGGATGGTGAACCATTCCAGAACCCGGCTGACCAGAAAGAATCCCATCACGCCCCCGCCCGAGTCACGGTCGTCGTCCCTCCTGCTGAAACTGAGGGCGATGGAAACCGCGATCGATACGAGAAGAATCAAGAGGAACAGGGCGAAGTAGCCCACGAGCATGACGAGGATCCAGGCCTTGAAGAGGACGGCCAGGGCCTTGGCTCCCCCGTGGAGAAGCTTTTTCCACCAGCTGCGCTGGGGTATCGCGAATCCCTTGGGGAAACGGTACAGGACCTCGCCCGATTCGGTCACGGCCATCTGGCCCCGACAGTCGGCCACCAGCGCGGGAAAAACGCTTTCCACCTGATATTTCGGCAACCCTGACAGCCCGATCACGTCGGCGATGGTTCCCTGGTTTCCGTGGCGGCGAAGGGCTCCGGTCATCTGCGAGCGGACCTTTTCAAAGTCAAAGTCATAGACTTTCTTCGTCGTGTTCATGGTGACAAAGTACCGTGTTTGCCGGGATTTGAATAGCGCCGGCAGTTGACAGAAACTGGGGCTTTCTGCTAGGTTTCTCTCGCCTGCGCCTGTCGTATAACGGCTATTACCTCAGCCTTCCAAGCTGAAGACGTCGGTTCGACTCCGATCAGGCGCTCTCGTTTTACCCCTCGAAAGAGGGGTTTTTATTTGTCCAAAGCATCCGCCACTCTCACCCCCGGGCCCGCGGGAAGGAGATCGGGATGCCCGCGGCGAATGGTTCCTTTTCTGAGGGTAAAAGTCTCGCCGCCCGCCAAATCAATCCCCAGGTCTGGTTGACAATGCCCTTGGCGTTCTCAATCCACGTGTCGATCAGAGTCCTGGGGCCGTCTTCGGCCAGCACGGCTTCCGGGAGGGTCCCGGTCCCGAGTTGAAAGGACACCGTGCTTCTGCGTGCCCTCAATACCGCCGCCGAAGCTCTGGCAAAGGCCCCTCGGGCGGCCTGCAGACCTTCCTCTTCCTGAAGACCCGCGCCCTCCAGCTCGGCCAGGAGTCGGACGTCCATCCGAGCCAATTCCGAGTGCAGGTCGTCAAGAATGTGAATCAGGTTCTCGAGTTTCCTTTGGACCGTCATGTTACACCTCGGTTATCGCCAGGCCGGCGGTGGAAGCTGCGGAAATGAACTTGCAGCGAACCGGTAGATTGTAATCAGCATAAACAGAATGGTAATCATACTGACAAACCTATAGACATCATGATGAGAGACGATCCGGAGTTTCAAGGCCCATTGAGGACTCCTTGAGAGTTTTTTTGGGGAAAACCTCAGTTTCTCGGGGGAGCATTCCCGTCGTGGGAGGGGAGCAGGCGATCGCCCGCAAGCCAGAGGCCGCTTCCCGTCTTGCCGAAAGGCAAAAGTTCACCCACCATACAGAGGCTTAGGAGCATAAACTCACCGGGCGGGGCCAGGCCTCGACGGCCAGGACAGGAGGGGGGCAATGGAAAGGTTCTTGCGATGGTCGACCGGCTGCTACCGTTATCCTTGGGTCGTCCTGATGATCAGCGCTGGGGTGACGATGTTCCTTGCCGCCGGTATTCCCGGGGTCAAGTTCGACAACGACCTGAGGTCGATGATCCCCTCCGACGACCACGAACTCATGATCAGCGACTACTATGAGGACGAGGATCTGTTTGGACGCAGTGCGGCGGACTTCATCGGCGTCGAGAGTCCTGATGCCTTTTCCGTCAGCAGCCTGAGCTACCTTCGTGTTCTTAAGGAGCAGATTGATAGGGTCAACGAGAGCCTCCCCGTCCAGAGCGTGGCGGCACTGCTTCGTGTATCCCCGGAAGACGCCGTCGTCCTCATTGGTCAGCTCAGAAGCCTGGGGATCAACCAGACCTCCCTGGCGGAGTTCCTGCCTGTTGCCCGGGAGGCGGCCCGGGCCCAGAGGGAGTGGGGCTGGCAGCCGGGGACCGCTGAACGGCTGGCCAAGGCCGTCTCCCGGGTCGACCCTGGCCGTCTCTTCCGGGTGAGCGAGCCGCCCATCCGAAGCGTCCAGTCCCTCCTCGACGCCGATTATGTGGTCAACCGCGAAGACGCTTTGGTCACGGAGAAGATTCTCCCCGGCAATCGGGCCATCACACCGGAAACGGCACGGGAAGTGAAGTCCCGGGCCGAAAGCTGGAGCTTGTATCAGGACACCTTGTATTCCCGCGACGGCACCTTGGCCAACGTCGTGGTCAATGTGGCCAACGGCGACATGGCGGTCATTTCCAGCGTCGCAACGGCTCTCAAGACCATACTGGCCGACCACCCTTCCCCAGGGATTCGGACTTACCTGGATGGCGAGGGCGTCATCAGCCGCGAGATGGGTGTAACCATGCTCTCGGATCTGACCATCCTCATGCCCCTGGTGGTCGTCACCGTGGGAGTGATCCTCTTTCTCTGCTTCCGGAAATGGCAAGGCCTGGTCTACCCCATGGTCGTCGTCGCCGTGAGCGTCGTATGCGCTGTCGGAGCCATGGGGTGGCTGGGGGTCCCCTTCAACATCGCGTCCGTGGCCATGCCTCCTCTCCTGGTCGCGATTGCCAGCGCCTACGGCATCCACCAGATGAACCACTACTTTCTCGACCCGGACCATGACAAGCTGACCATCCTCGCCCACAACATCGGCGTCGTCGGTCTGGCCATCCTTCTCTCGGGTGTCACCGTCATGGTGGGCTTCGGAGCTCTTGCCGCCGAGCGGTTCGTCCCCATCCGGAACTTCGGGCTCTTTACCGCCTTCGGTGACCTTGTTGCCATCGCCGTGGCGCTCTGGACCCTGCCTGCCTTGCTCTTGGTGGGTTCCCACACCAAGAACGTGACCACCCAGGAATCGGAATCGGGGCTGCTGGGCCGTTTCCTTCGGTCCTTGGTGGGTCTGAATCAGCGCCATGCCAAGACGGTCGTGATTGCCGCGGCGGTGTTGTCGGCCGCATTTCTGCTCGGTTTCCTGGGAATCCGTTCCGAACTCAACAACATTTCGTTTTTCAAGACCTCCACGGAGATCCGGAAGGCGGACGACCTCCTCAACGAGAAGCTCGCCGGTACCCAGAGCCTCCAGGTGGTTCTGGACACCAACCTGAGCTCTCCCGTCATTGGCCCTTCGGGTCGCCTAGAATCGGCCCCGGACGGGGAGCCCGTCATGGCCGTGACCCCGGCCATTCTGCAGAAGATCGAAGCGTTCTCCCGAGACGTCCAGGCGAAGTTCCCCCGGGTCCGCAAGGTGATGTCCTTGAACGACGTCGTGAAGAAGATGAACCAGGAGATGAATGGCGGCAACCCCAGTTTCTTCGTGGTTCCCGGCGACCCCAACCTCATCGCCCAGTACCTGCTGATCTTTTCGGGCGACCTCCAGTCCGTTCTCACGGCGGGCCACGACAAGCTGCGTATCTCCCTGACGATGAAACGGATGGGGACCGAAGACGCCGAACAGATCGCCCGCTGGGTCCGGGCCTATTTTGACCCGGAGTTCTGCCGGGCCAACCACGTGCGCGCCGAGGTTACCGGGGTGGCCCACCTCTACTACACGGCCAACGAGCTTCTCCTCGACGGCATGGTGAAAAGCATCGTCATCTGTGTGGTCCTGGTCTTCTTCATCCTCTTCGGTCTCCTGCGGAACTTCAAGATGTCCCTCATTGCCGTGAGCCCCATCTTGGCGACCCTCGTCATCAATTTCGGACTCCTCGGGTTCCTTCAGATCCCCCTGAATACCGCCACCGCCATGGTGTCGTCGATCGCCGTGGGCATCGGAGTCGACTATTCCATCCACTTCATCACGTGGTACCGCAAACAGGTGCGCAGGAGCCGCGATGTGGCCGCGGCCCTGGAACACTCCATCCTCCACAAGGGTCGGGCCATCCTCTACAACATGCTCGTGATCTTTGGCGGGTTTGTCGTCCTCGTGGCGTCGAACTTCGTCCCCCTGGTTCAATTTGGACTACTGGTAGCTATCTGCATGGTGACCACCGCTGCGGGGGCCTTGATCGTCGTGCCCGCGATTCTTCGGCTTCTCTCCAAGAGGGAGCGGGCCTACTTGTTCCTAGACCGCCCCGCCACGACGCGCATCGAGGAGTGAAGGCGCGTCAGTCCGAGCAAGCCGCGTCGGCGCTCCGCAGGTACTCCTGGTACGGGAGAGCCACCTTGGCGCCGTTGTCGTCGACGGCGGTGAAAGTGACCTTGTTGGTGAAGACCAGCACCTCCTCGTGGGCCCCCGGCACATCGGCGAAGACGTTGACCACGTAGCTGACGGAGTGCTCGGTCCGCCCGTCGGGGAGGATGCAGAACCGCAGGATGGCCCCGTTGGCCACCCTCATGCGGAAGTCCACCTTGTCCATGGCCCTGGTCACCAGCGTGTAGCCCGGGTAGTCCCTGGCAGCGGCAACCCAAGCGAATTCATCGACCCACTTGAGCAGCTGTCCGCCAAAGAGAAACCCGTGGTGGTTCAGATGTTCCGACATCACGAGGGCAAAGGTGTTCACAAATGGTCCACGAGGGAAAGGTGATTGTCCTGAACGATCTTGAGGCCGTGCTGGAGGTTCTCCACCTTCAGGATAATGGCGGCCTTGGAAGAGTTCTTCTCCAGGGAGGAGTACAAGTACTCGATGTTCACACCCTTGGTGCGAAACAGCTCCATGACCTCGGCTAAGGCCCCCGGGGCGTCGGAAATCTCGAGGGCCACGACGTCGGTGAGCCTTACCGTGAAGCCTTCCTTCGTGAGGGCCGAAACGGCGTGGTCGGTATTGTCTACGATGATGCGCAGAATTCCGAAATCGGCGGTGTCGGCGATGGTCAGGGCCCTCAGGTTGATGCCTTGGGTGGCCAGGATGCGGGTGACGTCGGCCAGCCGGCCCGAGATGTTCTCCAGAAATACAGAGATTTGTTTGGTCGCCATGCTGTTCTCCTACAGTTTGCGGTTGTCGATGACCCTTTTGGACTTCCCCACGGAACGCTAGATGGTCTTGGGTTCCACGAGTTTGACCCGCAGGCCGATTCCCAGTTTCGATTTCATCACCGATTCGATCTGATTTCTTAATCTCTCCAAGGATTTGGTTTCGTCCGT
>JAHFSN010000091.1 GCA_023265735.1 Spirochaetaceae bacterium
GGCCGGGGCCCACTTGGCCTCCAGGGCCTTCTGCCAGGCCTGGGTGGCCGCGGCGGTGCCGAACCGGATCTTCTTGAATTCCTTGGGGAAGTTCTGCTCGAAGAAGTCGAGGATCTTCTGGCTCTCGGGGGTGCCGCCGGCGTACTCGATGCCGGCGTAGATGTCCTCGGTGTTCTCCCGGAAGATGACCATGTCGACGGCCTCGGGTCGCTTCACGGGGGAGGGCACCCCGTCGTAGTACTTGACGGGCCGCAGACAGACGTAGAGGTCGAGGATCTGCCTGAGGGCCACGTTGAGGGACCGGATTCCTCCGCCCACCGGGGTGGTCAGGGGACCCTTGATGCCGATGAGGTGGCTGCGGAACACGTCGAGGGTCTCGTCGGGAAGCCAGTTTCCGGTCTTGTTAAAGGCCTTCTCTCCGGCCAGAACCTCTTTCCACTCGACCCGGCGCTTGCCGCCGTAGGCCTGGGCCACGGCCGCGTCGAACACGGCCACCGAGGATTTCCAAATGTCGGGCCCCGTTCCATCGCCTTCGATGAACGGAATCACCAGGTGGTCGGGAACCGAGAGACCTTGGGGAGTCATGGCAGCGGGCTGGGCGTTGGGCATGGCGGACCTCCTGGGCAGCAGATGCTGGGCCCAGTGTACAAAATCCGCCCTTCCTCGTCCAGTTTGCGGGATCGGAAGCCGCACCAGAGATCTTTCATGAAACGCCAAGACAAGATCTCAAAGATGATGCATATTAGGACCGTATCAATTCTTGGTAGGAAAAATTATGGGAAGATTGAATCGAATTATTCTTTGGACTCTCTTGGGGCTGGCTGTCGGATGCAGCTCTCCCACGGGCTCGCCCACAAAGACTTCCTCCAAGGACTCGACGCCGAGTTCCGACTCGGCCATCACTGCGTTTTCGATCGTTTCCCCGTTCGCCGTCGGGACCATTTCTGGACACGACATCGGTGTGACGGTCCCCGCAGGGACCTCGGTTGCCTCCCTAGCCGCGACCTTCACCACGAACGCGTCATCGGTGACGGTGGGGGCCGTTGCCCAAGTGAGCGGGACCACAAGAAACGACTTTTCGTCTCCCGTTTCCTACGTGGCCACGGCCGAGGACGGGACGAGCCAAACCTATACAGTTACCGTCACCGTGGCCCTCGCGTCCTCCAAGACCTTGACGTCGTTTTCTTTTCCCTCGCCTGGAGTGACCGGCGTGATCAGCGGTACTTCGATTAGCGTACAGGTTCCCGCCGGAACCGGCCTCACCCACCTTGTCGCCAAATTTGCCACCACGGGCGCCACGGTGACCGTGGGAAACCAGGTCCAAACGAGCAACGTCACCGCGAATGACTTCACCAATCCCGTGACGTACGTGGTCACGGCCGCCGATGGAACAACAAAGCCCTACACGGTCTCGGTCACCGTGGGGGTCCCCCTCACCAAAGAGATCACTGCGTTCTCCTTTTCCATCCCAACACCGCCCACCACGACGACGGCGACCGGCGTGATCAGTGGAACTTCCATCGCCGTCCAAGTCCCTTATGGGACCAACGTGACGTCCCTGGCCCCTTACTTTTCGAGCACGTTGGGCACCTCGGTTTACGTGGGCTCATCCTACCAGACCAGTGGTTCCAGCCCCCACGACTTCACGAATCCCGTGACGTACACCGTCAAGGCTTCCGACGGGACGACCCAGGCCTACACCGTTACCGTCACTGTGGCTGCCAACCCGGCGAAAGCCCTCAACTCCTTCAGCCTTGCCACCAACAGCGGGTCTGCGGTGGGGGTGTCGACGACAGGTCCCGGCTTCAGTGTCTCCATTCCGTTCAGCTCACGGCTCCGTCTCTCAAGTTTGGTCGCCACGTTTGCGACGACGGGCGCTTCGGTGAAAGTTGGCAGTACCGTCCAGGTGAGCGGCTCGACACCGAACAACTTTACGAACCCGGTGGTCTACACCGTCACGGCAGCCGACGGAACCACGAAAAACTACACCGTGACCGTCACGGTGGCCACCCCGGTCGTATCGACGTTCGTTCCCATGGGGACCTTCGTCAATCCCCGGAACATCACCGTCGACCCGAACGGGAATCTCTACCTGTCCGACATTGGGGCCGCGACGGGGCAGGGGGCCATTTACAAGGTGACGCCGGCGGGGGCTGTGACGACGGTGGCGTCTGGACTTCAGGACCCCCGGGGCGTTGCCTACGATGCGACCACCGGGAACCTCTATTTCGCTGACTACGTCCTTTGCCAAGTCCTCAAGATCTCTTCCGGTGCGGTCTCCGTAGTGGCGGGGAGCGGGACTTCGGGCGCCCAAGACGGCCCTGCGGCCACCGCCACGTTCTCCAACACCTTTGGCGTCGCGGTGGACCCCAACGGCGACGTTTACGTGGCCCAAGGAGAGGTCCGGAAGATCTCGTTAGGCGGTTCGGGAGCCACCGTATCCACTCTGCCAATACCGGTTCCTTCCGGCAGCAACCTGGGCCACAACAATATCGATGAATTGACCTTCGACACTGCCGGAAATCTCTACGTGTCAGATAATTACCATGGGATGATCCGGAAGTTTGCGATACCGGATTTTTCGGCTGCCCCCCTCTCAACTTACACTTCTCCCGAAGGGGTAGCGGTCGATTCTGGCGGCAACGTCTTCGATATCGAGAGCGCGAGGATCGTCGAACAACGGGCTTCCGGACCCCCCTGGGTGACCATATCCATGGCAGGCTCCCAACTGCTCTCCGGCGTGGATGACGGGAATGGAAATCTCTTTGTCATCGACTACACGAAGCGCACGGTCCTGAAGCTTCAGTAGGTCTGGGTGAACCATAGCGAGGGTCGGGAGCCCCTGGTTCCCGATGCCTGGGACTTGTGCTAGAATCCCCGCGATGAGACGCCTCCTGTCGCTCCTTCCCGCCTTGGTGGCCCTGGTCCTGGCCTTTCTGATCGCCGAGTCCGGAACTCGGGAGGATTTCTTCGTGGTGGGGACCCCAGAACAGAAGACGTCGCTCCGGGCGCTGTTTCAGCTCCTGGCCCGGGAAACCCAGCCCGGCGCCACCCGGTTCACCATCTTGGACCAGATCACCCAGGAGCTGCGGCTCCAGGGCGAGGTCCCGCGGATCAACCTCCTGTTAACGACCTACACCTCCCAGAACCCCAGTGACCCCTTTGGGGCCCACTATCTCTACGAGGTGGCCGAAAACTACCGGGCGGCCGGCGCCCTTCCCCTGGCCCGGGTCTACTACCGGCGCATCCTCAGGGAATACCCGGACCTGGTGGAGAAGGGCGAGTCCCTCCACTACCTCAGCCTTATGCGCCTGATCCCCTTGGAAACCGACCCGTCGGCCAAGAAGGAAGCCTTCGAGCAGCTCAACGCCCGGTTCCGGTACAAGATGACCACCCCCGACCTGTTCTACGCCTGGGGCCGGGCCTCCGAGTCCCTGGGACAGTGGGACGACGCCCAGACCGCCTACGCCTCGTTCCTCAAGTTCTCGGACCCCACGGTGGCCGGGGACCCCAAGGCCGCCAGCCGGGTTCACTCCCTCATCGACCTTTCCCAGACCGACCGGGCCTGGGTCCGCCGCGACCTGGGCGACCTCATCGCCCAGGTGAAGAAGGCCATCCTGGCCAGCGACACCACCACCATGGAGACCCTCCGGGCCAAGGTCGGGTTCTTCGCCGTCAGCTGGGACAACCAGGACGTGACGGACACCCTGTCCGAGGCCTTCGACATCCGGCTCTTCCTCAGGGAGCTCGTCCGTCAGGCCAACTACGGCTCGGGGACCGACGTGCGGTTCTCCGACACCCTCGACGAGGGGTCCAACGACTCCGAGGCCTACCTGAGGACCACGGGCTGGAACTACCGCATTCCCACCTGGTACTTCTACTTCAGGCGGGTGGAATACCCCGCCGACCCCGACATCAACGGCTCCTGGGAATGGGCCGGCCTGTTCTTTGGAGAGAAACTTTGATCATGCTTCCTCGTTTGACCATCCTCGTCGCCGTGGGCATCTTCGCGATTCCGCTGGAGGCCCAGAGCCAGCCGCCCTACCTGGAGCCGGTTCAGACCGTCATGAATCCCGCCCCCGCGGCGCCCGCCACCCCCGACAACCCGCTTCCTCCCCCGGTGGCCTACCAGCCCTCGGCCCTCCCCCCCGCGGGCGACGTGCTTCCCCCCGACACTTCGACCCTGCCCCCCATCTCGCACCGGCTCATCGACTCGGCCCTGGCCTACTACCTGGGCCCCGGCCGGGCCTGGGTCCAGCGCAGCATCGACCAGTCAAAACCCTACCGAGACTTCATCCGCCAGCGCCTCGAGGACGAGGCCATGCCGCCGGAGTTCTTCTGGCTGGCCGCGGTGGAATCCGGCTTCAACGCCGGGGCCACCAGCCGGTCCGGGGCGGCCGGCCTGTGGCAGTTCATGAAGAACAGCGTCGCTGGCTACGGCATGCATATCAACCCCTACGTCGACGAGCGAAGGGACTTCTGGAAGTCCACCGATGGGGCCATCGCCAAGCTGAAGTACAACTACGAGAGGCTGGGGAACTGGTATCTGGCCCTGGCGGCCTACAACGCCGGGGTGGGCCGGATCGAGAAGATCGTCAAACGCGCCAAGGGCGAGAGGGACTACTGGAAGCTCCTCGACCAGGGGGTCCTCCCCCGGGAAACCGCGGGCTACGTGCCCCAGCTTCTGGCCCTGGCCAAGATCTCGGCGCACTGGGACGAGTATGGGTTTGACGCCGACTGGGAGCCGTCGCCCACCTGGGAGCGCATCACCATCGACCGCATGGTCGACCTCCGGCTCCTGGCCTCCGCTGCGGGGATCCCCGAGGACGACCTGCGGGCCGCCAACAAGGAGCTGAGGTACCACCTGACCCCCGTTCTCCCCGGCGGCTACGACCTCAAGGTGAAGACCGAATGGGTGGAGCCCCTGAAGCAGGCCCTCGACGACCCCTCGCTCAAGCTCGTGCAATATTACTTGTATACCGTCCAAAAAGGGGATACGCTTTCCGAGATCGCCCAGTGGTACGGAGTCAGCACCGCCATGATTGAACGCGACAACCCGGGGCTCCGGGCCTCCCTCCTGAAGATCGGACAGAACCTCGTCATCGCCGCCGTGAAGGACGTGGGTCCGTACCGTTCGGGTGCGCCCCGTGGCTAACCGATTCTGGCTGGTCGTCGTCTTGGCCTCGGCGGCCCTGGCGGCCCACGCTGCGGTCCCCTCGCCCCCGGGGCTGGTGTCCGAAGGGGCCTGGGACTGGGAGAAGGGCGTCTTCACCCTGACGATCCGGATGCCCCTCCCCACCGACACCGAAGCCACGCCGCCCAAGCGCCGCTACCTGGCCGAGCAGGAGGCCCAGAGGCACCTGCAGGAAGAATTCGTGCGTCGGGCGGGGGCCCTTCCCGCCGCGTCGGGCAAGCCGCTTTCCGACCTGATGGCCGCCGATCCGACCATTGAGGCCGGGGTGGCGCAGTTGGGCGAGAAGATGAAGTTCGTCTCCAGCCGAGTCGACGATGGGTACACCACCCTCGAAATGGTCTGGTCCGTGGGCCTCTACGATGGCCTGGCCCCCCTGCTGTACGACACAAGCGCGCCGAACGAACCTCCGACCCTGATCCGCTGGGCCCCGTCGCGGGATTTCTCGGGAATCGTGATCTTCGCCATGGGCGACCTGGACTGGCTGGGCACCGGACTGCAGGCCCGCTGGACGCCTTCGCTGGGGTTCCGGCTCCTGAACCTCAAGGGCGAGGTGGTCTTCGACCCCACCATGGTCAAACCCGACTACGTGCAGAAATGGGGCCAGGCGGGGGCCAGCCTGGGGCTGTTCAACGAGGAACGCTGGCACGACCGCATCGGCTTCGACCCCCTTCGCCTCGTGGCCCGGGGCGTCTGGGGCGCCCGGCCCGGGGATCTGATCCTGGCCGACGCCGATTGGGAGCGCATCCTGTCCCGGGACGCGAACCGCAACCTCCTAGCCGAGGGGCGGGTCCTCGTCCTCTACGGACCATTCCCCGACTACGAGCGCCACCCCAACCCGGATTCAGCCATCGACGTCGAGAAGCCGCCCGTGGAGATGATTCCCCAGCCGCCTCCTCCCGGGGCGGCACCGGCACGCGGACAAGAAGGGGGAGCCCACTGATGGACGACAAAGATCTGCAATTCGAGACCCTGGGGACCAGGACGGTCTTCCCCACGGCCATCTTCGACCTCAAGGAGAGCCGGCGGGTGGGTCCCGGCGGCGAAGAGGGACGGTTTGTCCTGGTCGACGCCCCCCACTGGGCCAACGTGGTGGCCGTGGTCCGCGACGAGGCGGGCCGGGACTGCTTCCTGATGGTCCGGCAGTTTCGCCATGGCCTGGGCCGGGCCATCTGGGAGTTCCCCGGGGGCATGGTCGAGAAGGGCGAGGACCCGGCCCGGGCTGCGGCTCGCGAACTCGAGGAGGAGACGGGGTGGCGGGCCACGTCGCTCACTCCCATCGGGGACACCAACCCCAATCCCTCGTTCATGACCAACCGGGTCTACACCTTCCGGGCCGAGGGCCTCAACCCCACGGGGCTGCGCAACCTCGACCCCCATGAGTTCGTCCATGTGGGCTTGCGCCCGGTGAACCGGGTGCTTGCGGAGATCGGGTCGGGGGAGTATGACCATGGGATTATGCTGATGGCCCTCTGGTTCTGGAAAAGGAACAAGGGCTAGGATCTCGTCCTTTTGGCTTCGCCTCGCGTCGCTGGCCGTCCTCGGCGTACACACAGTACGCCTGCGGGGTCCAGTGGCGCTCGGCTTTGCCAAAAGAACGATCTCCGTCGCCCGAGCTCCGTGGGCTTCGCTTCGCTCGCCGGCGGGTTCGGGGCTATCGAGGCGGCATTGCTTCGCTCGCCGGGGGGTTCGGGGCTGTGGAGGGAGAGTTGGGGGCTTTGCTTCGCTCGCCTGTGGGTTTGGGGCTGTGATTGAGGGGGAGTTGACGGCTTCGCTTCGCTCGCCGGGGGAGGGGGCTTGTGGGAGGTGGGACGATGAATGAGGACGCGGCGGGCGATTCGAAACGGCGGATTTCTCAGATGGTCTTTGGCAGCGTGTATCCCCTCTACGTGAAGAAGGCGGAACGGAAGGGGCGGTCACGCGACGAGGTGGATCAGGTCATCTTTTGGCTGACGGGGTACGACGCGGAGTCACTCCGGCAGCAGATCGATCAGCCATCGGATTTTGAAACGTTCTTCCGGGAGGCTCCCCTGGTGAATCCCAACGCTTCAAAGATTACGGGCCGAATCTGCGGGATCCGGGTCGAGGACATCGAGGACCCCCTGGTCCA
>JAHFSN010000092.1 GCA_023265735.1 Spirochaetaceae bacterium
GACCCCGCCGTCCGGGCGACGTGGGCGACCTTGGCGGAGGCCACCAACGTCTTGGTCGGCGTGCAGCCCCAGTTCACGCAGGTGCCCCCCACCCTGTCCTCTTCGATGACCGCGACGGTTTTCCCCAGGGCTCGAAGCTGGGGGACCACGGTGCCGGTGGCCTGGCCCGTCCCAATCCAAATCGCGTCGTACGTCTTCATACCAACTCCCTGGGCCGTTTCGCCAACAGCTCCTGATGTTTCGATTCCAGTCTCCGCGTATAGGACCGCCAGCCGCCCCGCCGGGCTCGGACCCAAGCCTGCCGAATGGCTACGGCACCTTGGTCGGCACGTCCTTTTGAAATCAGGTACTTGCCGTATTCGTAGGTCGCCGGGATCAGCGTATTGATGTAGTTGGCCTCCTGGGCCGCTCGAATGGCCGCCTGATAGAACCAGGCCGCCGAGATTCTCGGTGCCTGAGTCATGACGACGATCTGCTCCAAATCTGCCCTCCCTGTCCGAGAAAGGGGGAGTCTTGCGGCCAGCACGTCTGCCACGGCCAAAAGAGCCCGGCCCCTTTCGACATCATCGCCCGTCTTGGCGATCACTTCCCCTTGAAGGCGAACCGTTGCCAAGGCTTCGTCTCCCCTTTGAAGTTTCACCAGGACAGAGGCCAAGTACGACAGAGTGTATCCCTTGTAGCTCTCGGCCCCCAGGCGCTCGATCATCGCATGGGCCTCTTTCAGGGTGACCAGCGCCCGAGCGTATTCGCGTTGCTTGTAGGCGCTGGCCCCCAGGGAAAACAGGGCGTAGGCGGTACCCAAGTCCTCTCCCAGCTCTTCCGTGATGTTCTTTGACCTCCGGAAAGCGTCCATGGCCGCGTCGAAGCTGCCGTGCTGGTCCTCGATGGCACCCAAGTTGAGGAGAGCAGCAGCCAGGCCGCTCTTGTACCCAATCTGCGTGTAGATCCGATACGCTTCCTCCATGTGCGCCTTGGCCTGGTCGAGGTCCCCCTCGTGCTGAAACATCAGGCTCAGGTCGTAGAGAGGATACGTAATCAGCCGATCGAGGCCCAATTGCCGGAAGATCTGCAGCGCCTTCTGGTAGGTGGAATGGGCCTCCGCCTTGCGGTTTCTCACCCGGTAGACGACCCCCAGGTAATAGAGGGCCAATCCCTCCTGCTCGGCAAACCCCTGGGCAACGGCCAGGTCGCCGGCCTCCTTCAGATGTCGCAGCGCCTCGTCGTATTGACCCAGCAGCAAATGAACTCGGGCGAGGTCGATGCGGCTTTGGATCGGTTCGGGCCCTGGGTCGACGATCCGGGGGTCAGAAATGGCCCGCTCAAAGGAGCTCCGGGCCCCGTCGGTGTCACCTTGTTTGAACTGGATCTGCCCAAGAAATCCCAAAAACTTGTGAAACTGGTCCTCGAGGCCCGAGAGGGCTGCGAGTCCGACGCCCCTCTCGATTTCCACCCTGGCGGCCTTCCAGTCCCCCACATGCTCCAAAATCTGGGCCTTCTTCAGTCGCACCCCGCAATTCTCCCGTTGGTCCTGACTCAGGTCGAGAAAGCGGTCAAGGGCCCGAAGGGCTTCCGTGTTCCGAAAATCCTCCGCCGCCGTTTCTGCGCTGAATCGAAAATATCCTTTGGCCTTGTCCCATTCCTGGGCCCTGTCGAAGTGATACGCCTTTTCCGTGGCCGCGGCCTGCGGTTCGGGGTAGATTCGTTCGAACGCATCGCCGCTGCGCCGGTGGAGGGTCCGCAGGAGGTCACCCAACTGAAGCTGATAGACGGTTTCGCGGAGACTCTCCTTCTGGAAACGTAGGGTGTCGAGGGTGCCCTGTCTCAGGACGCCGTGGGCCACCGCCATTTCCAGGGTCGCTTCGGCACCCTCCCCGAGAAGGTCTCTGGCGACCTCCGAAGAAAAGGAGTTGCCCAGGACCGAGAGGGCAGGGAGAGCCCCCTTGAGGGCGGCCGGGAGATGGTCGACCTGGGAGAGAATGAGGTCCTCCAAACTCCCCGGGAGGCCCGACTCCTCGTCCCCTTCGAAGTCAACTTCGCTGGCGATCCTTACCAAACCCCTCTCCCTGAGGTAACGGAGGAGTTCGGAGAGATAGAGCGGGATTTGAGAGGTCCTACGGGAGAGGATTTCGACAAGCCGGGCCGAGGGAGCCTTGCCCAGACGTTGCTTGACCAGAAGCTCTGTCTCGTCCTTGGTGAAAGGTTCCAAAATCACAGGCGGGGCTGTGCCCGCGGGAAGGTCGAGGGGAACGGGCCCCCGGCTCAGGAGGAGAACCCCCAGGGGCTGATCCGTCGCCCGGGAGACCAGGCGTTCCAGAACTTCCTTGGTCTCCGCGTCGAGGGCCTGGGCATTTTCGACAACCAGGAAGCACGGCGCCGCCTGGGCCCGCAGGGACCAATGGGCCACCAGGGCCTCGACGGTCCTATCGTGTCGGGCCTGGGGATCGAGATGGTCCCATTCCGGATCTTGGGGCCGGCGTCCGGCCAGAGTCAGGAGGGCCGCCCCGGCCCGCCGGATTTCATGTTCGAGGTAGTCCGGGGTTTGGGCGTCGACCAGGGCGTCCCCCAGGGCCCGCGCTGCTGCCTCGGGGTCACCGCTGCTGAGGATGCTGGGCCCCAGGAGTGATGTGTAGACCCCCCGGAACGGGTGGAAGCCCGTGGAGAACACCGGGTCGCACCGCAGAATCTGATAGTCGAGTTCGGGACCCATCTCACGGAAGGCGTCGGAGGCGAGCTGGGTCTTGCCCATGCCGGCTTCGCCTCGGATGAGAAACATTCCACTTCGTCTTCTTTCGGAAACCGAGTGGAGCCACTGGGTCACCCTCTCGATTTCTGACCTTCGGGCCACCCCAGGGGCGAGGTCAAACCGAGGAATGACCTCGCGTTTTCCCACGACACGGGAGAGCTCCACGGGCCTGGCAATGCCTTTGAACACCCGCTCACCGATGGAAACGGCCTGGTAGTCCCGCCCCGCTTCGGCCAAAGAACCGGAGGGCAGAAGCACCTCCCCGGGGACGGCGGAGCCCGCCAACCGGGCCGCCAGGTTGACGACTTGCCCCAGCGCCGTATACGTGAGGCGGAACGACGACCCCACGTACCCCGCGAAGCACTGCCCCCGGGCGACTCCGACGCGGACCTCTGGCAACGTGCCGACAACGGCGAGGGCAAAGTCGCACGCCCGGGTCAGGTTCGACTCCAGGGAGACGGGCGCGCCGAAGAGGACGAGGGCAACCCCTCCCTTGTCGCCGAAGTCGAGGAGATGAAAGAATCCAGCGTTTTCCCGGGCGTGCTGGGTCAGGACAGCGTGAATCTCCTCGGGAGTCCTCGTCCCTTCGTCAAAAAGGACGAACACGCTGGTTAGATTGCGAAACTCCCCGGCGAATCGGGGGAAATCCTCAACGGGCAGAAATCGCGCCACGACGCCCTTTTCCAGGAAATGGGGAGAGAGCGGGGGAAGCTCGGGAAGGGACAGCGTTCCCGGCTGAACCACCGTGTGCCCGGCCTTCTTGGTGACTTGGCGGGCTCCTTCGGGGGGCGCCAAAGGCAGTCCGTCGGCCCACGCCAGGGTGCCAGGGTCGCACGCGTGCTCGGCTTGGGCGGCGGCGGTGACGGCCGGGCCGCGGAAGAAGTATCCGAGGTGGTCGTCCGTCCCCAGGATTCCCCAGTCGACGGGTCCCTGGCTCAATCCCACTTTGGCTTGGAGGACGAAGTCCCCCCAGGGGGTCCTGCGGTCGGGGTGCCGCTGAAATGTCCAGAGGATTCTGAGGGCCAAATGCTGGAGCCGGGGCAGTTCGGGGGACTCGGCCGGTATCAGTGCCGTCAGCGCGTCTCCCGCGAACGTCGTTACAAACCCTCCCGCGGCCTCGATTTCCATCAGCACCGGATTGAAAACCTCGTTGATGACCTTCGAGAGCGACTCGGCGCCGTCCTTACCGTGGACCATCAGGGCCTCGGTCATGGCCGTGAAACCGGAGATGTCGAGAAACAGACACAAGGCGGGGAATTGGCCCCCCGTGCGGTCCTCCTCGAGGGCCTTGGCAATCCACGACGGAATCAAGTTTGTCATGGCAACACCTAGACCGGTCCGACCTGAACACCGCGCCAGAACGCGAAGTACCCTTTGACCTCGGCAGCGTCCGGTTTGGGGTCGGGGTAGTACCACGCGCCGTCATGGAGGATACGGCCGTCGACCACCAGGTGCTTGTAGAGGGATGTGCCCTTCCATTTGCACACGGAGGTATGGTCGCTCTCCTTGAAATATTCTTCCCGGAGGGCATGGGGTGGAAAGTACCGGTAACCCTCCACCACCAGAGTCTCGTTCTCGGGACTCTCGGCAATGACCCTCTTGTTCCAAACGGCTCTGATCTTCCTGATCGACTTCATGCGGGATTCTCCTTCGCCGGCCCCCGGCGAATCTCTTGGTCGAGCCAAACTTCCCACTCCCCCAGCTGCTGGGAAAGGGTTTCTTCTGAGTGGAGAGTGTGGGCCAGGAGCATGGACCCCTGGATCACCGATACCAGCTGCGTGGCCTTCCTTTGAGCCGCACGCGAAGGCCAGCCCAACAGTTCGAGCTGGTCCTGGGACCATCGGACCCAGACCGAGAGGAGTTCGCTGCTGGCCAGGATGATGTCCTGGTCCTCCGACTTCTCGAGTTCCTGGCAGAGACTGCCGTGGGGGCAACCGTACCGGACCACGGCCTCGCTGGCCTGAAGGGGAGACCTCAACAGGGCCACGAGTCTCTCCTGGGGCCGCGGGATCTGGGCGTCCCAAGCAGCAAATGTGACAGCCAAATCGGCCTTATGAGAATCGAGGACGGCCAACGCCAGGGCACGCTTCGTGGAAAAATAGTAGTGCACGTTTCCCAGGGGAACCCCGGCGCCCTGGGCGACGTGTTCCAAGCTGGTCCGCTGGAATCCCTGGTGATAGAACAGCTCTTTGGCGGCACGAACCAGCGCCGCACGCTTGCCTGCCGAATCGTATGCCTGGGCCATGCGTGTAAGTTAGTTGGTTAACTAAGACAAGTCAAGGCCGCGACGGACGTTCTCGACTCCCCTCCTTCCCCTTGAGAAGTCCCTCCATCCCGGATAAGATGACCGCCGGAGGATTCCATGCCAGACGTCGGCCTGAAGCGAACGCCATCTCGGTTCCTAGACAAGGACCGCCGGAGGACGTGGAAACTTGAAGAGGTCTTTGAAAAGCTTCTCTGGTCGTCCCGGTTTCTCGTACTCTTGGCCGTCGTTTCCAGCTTGGCGGCTTCGTTGTGTTTGTTCCTTCTGGGCACCTTCGACGTCGTGAAGGTCTTCGTGAACATGGCCAGCTACGTTCTGGGCTTCAACGAGCGTTTTGACCTCCACGGGGACGTGTTTATCGCCCTCATCGGCAGCCTCAATACCTTCCTCGTGGCCATTATCCTTCTGCTGTTTTCCCTGGGTACCTACCAGCTGTTCCTCAGACCCCTGGAGGCCGCCGAAAAGCCGGGGGCCCCCGGCCTGTTCCTCTTCGACAGCCTCGATGGACTTCGGGACCGGATCTTCGTCCTCATCCTCCTGTCGCTGACGGTCAAGTTCTTCCAGATCGTTCTCATCATGAAGGTGGGGAGCTGGCTCGACCTCCTTATCCTCGCGGGGGCCGTGGGCCTTCTGGCCGGGGCCATGGTCCTCATGCACTGGGGAAAGCGCCTGACCCGCGAGGAAGAGTAGACCCTAGTTTGGTGTCCCAGAAGTAACTAGGGCTTGGATCTCGGCATTCTGGCTGCATCTCAGTCGCGTGCGGTGCTCGCCGTACACACAGTACGGCTGCGCTCCGTGCGCTCCCTCGATTTTGCCAGAATGCCGATCTCCGGCGCCCAGCACGACATGGGCTTTGCTTCGCTCGCCGTCTGGTGAGTAGGGGTGCATTCTATCAAACACGGCCCTTGCTGATTTGTCAGAAATTAGTAAAGTCTTTACTATACCAGGAATAGATACAAGAGATGCTCTCTACCGGAGAGCAGGAGAACGGGTCAAGTCGGGAGCGTCAGCTCCCGATTTCCCATGGTTGACAGGGTGGTGTCCCAGTGATTGCTGAATCCCGGAATGGGGCGCCGACAGGGAAGGGCCTGAGCGATCCCGCAGGAACGAAGTGACGAGGACTAGCGACGGCCCTTCCCTGTCGAAGCGGGGCCCCATTCCAGCACGCCAATTTCTGGGACACCACACTACAGCACGAACCGCCGGGTCATGTTCTCGACCTGCTCGATGGAATCCTTGGTCCCCACCGTCAACGTCGAGATGGCGTGAATCGCCGTGTTGATTTCCTGGGTACCTTCGGAGATCTCGGCCATGCTGGACTGCACTTCCTGACTGATGCGCACGAGCCGGTTCATCTCGTCGAGGATGGTTCTGGTCCCCGACTCCATCTCCCCGCTCCCACTTTGAATCTCCGACGATAGCCGCTCAATGGCCTGGAACATGGACAGGACTTTCTTGTTTTCGGTGGATTGGATGCCCAGGGTCTGACGAAGGTGGGTCTGGAGGGCCACCACCTGGGGCACCTGCTGGGAAATCGTCCCAAAGACGACCCCCGCTTCGTCGGCGGCCCGGGACACCTCGTCAATGACGTGACGAATCTCCACCAAGACCTTTTTGGATTCTTGGGCCTGGGCCGTGGCCGATTCGGCGAGCTTGCGGACCTCGTCGGCGACGACGGCGAATCCCCGGCCGGCTTCGCCGGCGTGGGCGGCCTCGATGGCGGCGTTCATGGCCAGGAGGTTGGTCTGGCTGGCGATCGAGGCGATGGCCTGGTTGGTCTCCTGCAAATTCTCCGATTGAGCTACAATCCGGACCACGGCGGCGGCCACATCGCCCATCTTGACCGTCCCCTGAAGGCTGTCGGTCTCCAGCTGCTGGAACCGGCCCGTCGCCTCTTCGGTTTCCTCGACCAAGGCTCCCAAATCGGCGACCATGGCCTCAAGAGAATGGGTGGACTTCTGCACTTCCGAGGCCTGGTTCTCGATCATCTGATGGAAACTCTGGAAGGTCTTGCCGATTTCTTCAACGGTGGCCGACGTCTCGGTGATGCTTGCTCCCTGGGTGCTCACCAAGTGGCCGACACTCTGGACGGTGGAGGTGATTTCGTGAGTGGCCGACGCCGTCTCGGTGGCGTTGGCCGAAAGGTCCGCCCCGGTAGCCGTGAGCGACGTCATCGATTCGCGCACCGTGGTCAGAATTTGCTGCAGGTTCGAGGCAAAGGCGTTGAAGGCCTGGGCCAACTGACCGACCTCGTCCTTGGTCCGGATGGGC
>JAHFSN010000093.1 GCA_023265735.1 Spirochaetaceae bacterium
ATGGAGCGCTCTTCCCCGCCTCGGCCACCACGGGCTCGGGAACCACTGTAACCACGGTCACGGTGAAGAACCAGGCGACCTCATTCTTTACCCTGTACAATCCGGGGGCGACGAGCCAGTCCTTTTCGTTCACGATCAATGCCGCGCCGGCCACCTTGCCCCGCTGGGCCCAGTCGAGCTCGGGCTTCAGCAGCGCCCAGTTCAATGCGGTGGCCATCGATAGCTCGGGAAACAGTTACGCGGTGGGGTACATCAATGGATCGGCGACCTTCATTTTCGGGAGCCAGACCGTCAACGGGACGGCGACAAGTGCGAACAACGTCGTCATCGTGAAGTACGATTCTTCGGGGAACGCGGTTTGGGCCAGGAGCGGCGGGGCGTCCATCGGGACCAGCGTCTTTAGCGCCGTGGCCGTCGATTCCAGTGGAAATATCTACGCGGCCGGGAGCCAAACCGGCACCTCGACCTTTACGTACGGGGGCGCTTCGGCGACAGGTGTGGCCTCGTCGACCAACGCTCTCCTCGTGAAGTACGACAGCTCGGGAACTGTGATTTGGGCAAAAACCGTCGATGCCACGAGCTCCGGGATTTCGAGCACCGCGTTCTACAGCGTGGCCGTCGATGGATCGGGGAACATCTACGCCGGCGGCGTCCAGGCCAGCAACTCGTCGATGAACTACGCCCCCTCGGCGGCCACGGCAGCGGGGTATTCGTCCACTTTCAATAGCGCCGTCTTGGTCAGGTACGACTCCACGGGGCTTGCCCAGTGGGCTGTGACCGGGGGGAATATCAGCAGCAACTGCTCGTTCAACGCGCTGGCGGTGGATGGCGCGGGTTCCTCGGTCTATGCGGCGGGATACCAAAACGGGAACGGGACCTTCACCTACGGAAGCCAAACGGTGGCCGGGTCCGATAGCGGCTTCGACAACGCCGTGCTGGTGAAGTACGGCTCGGGGGGAACAGCGCAGTGGGCCCGGAGCACCACGACGGGTGGCAACGGGGGCCGGTTTGTCGGCGCTGCCGTCGACGGGTCGGGAAACGTCTACGCGGCGGGCTATCAAACTGGTACCTCGCTGTTCACCTACGGTTCAGGGGTGGCCGCCACGGGAGGCGCGACCTCGATGAGCAACAGTGTCCTGGTCAAGTACGACCCGTCCGGGACGGCCCTGTGGGCCCAAGCGGTCGCCGGAACCGTGACCAGCCAGTTCAACAGCGTGAGCGTAGACTCGGGCGGGAACGTGTATACGGCAGGACTCCAGACCGGCACCTCGGCCTTCAGTTACGGCTCCGGCGTCAGTGCCACGGCGTCGGGCAGTTCCACCAACATTGCGTTGGTGAAGTACAACTCGGTCGGGGGCGCAGTTTGGGCCTTCACCTTGGCAGCCGGCACGGGGCTCAACCAGTTCAACGGCGTGGCCGTGTCCAGCTTGGGCAAGGTCTCCGCGGCCGGCCTGCAGTATGGAACCTCCGCCTACGGCTTTGGAAATGGAGTGACAGCCACGGGGAACTACTCCAGCTCGAATGCCATCGTCGTGCAGTATTCGCCGTAAGGTTCTCGGTACCGTCCCCTACTCTTTCACGGCCCCGGCGGTGAGGCCCTTGATGAACTGCTTCGAGAGGAACAGATACAGCAGGATGATGGGCACCGACGCCGAGGTGAGGACGGCCAGGACCTTGTTCCAGTCGGTCTGGTACTGACCGAAGAGCCGGGTCACGCCGAGCATGAGCGTCCTCTGGTCGTCGCTGCGGATGAGGATGAGGGGGAACCAGAGGTCGTTCCACAGGTTCACCAGGTTGAAGATGGCCACGGTGGCCAAGGCCGGCCGGATGAGCGGGACGATGACCTGGATGTAGATGCGTACGCTTCCGGCGCCGTCGATGCGTGCGGCGTTGAGAATTTCCTTGGGGACGGAGCGGATAAACTCCGTGAGGACGAACACTCCCATGGGCAGACCCATGGCGGCGTAGATGGGGAACAGTCCCCACAGCGAGTCCATAAGACCCAGGTCCTTCACGAGGGACAGCAGGTTGATGCTGGCGATCCGGATAGGAATCATCATCCCCGCCAAAAACACCAGGAGCAGGTACCGGCTGGCCCGGCTGTTCCAGCTCACCAGGCCGTAGGCGGCCGTGGACGCAAGGAGGAGCACGCCCACGATCGAAACCGTGGTGATCATCAGGCTATTGAGGAAGTACGTGAGGAACGAACTACCCGTGACCAGCGACTGGTAGCCCTCAACGCTGACGGTGGGGGGCAGGCCGAAGGGGTCACGGAAGATGTCGAGGGACGGCTTGAAGGAGTTCACGACCATGACCCAGAGGGGCACCAGGACCACAAAGGTCCAGAAGCCCAACAGGACGTAGCCAGGGAGGTCGGCGGCGCGAAACCGGGGGCGGATCTGTTTCATCGGCGGTCTCCCCGGGGCTCTCGGCTGAGGGCCTGCATGATGACCACCCCTGCCAGCAGGACGAGGAAGGTGATCGTGGAAACCGCGGCCCCCAGGCCCATGTCGGGGATGCCCACGGGGTGCTGCCCCGCTATCCCCGTTCGATAGAAGTATGTGCCCAGGATATCGGTGGAATAGGCCGGGGGACCGTTGGGGCCCGCCATGGCGAAGACCACGTCGAAGGCGTTGAAGTTGCCGGTGAAGGTCAGGATGGCGACCACCCCGATGATGGGGCGCAACAGGGGGAGTTTGATGCGCCACAGCACCTGCGACGGCCGGGCCCCGTCGATCTCGGCGGCCTCAAAGTAGTCGTCGTTGATGCCCTGGATGGCGGCCAGGAAGATCATGGTGGGAATTCCCACCCACTGCCAGCTCGACACCAGGCTGATGACGAAGAGGGCCAGGTGCGATTCCCCCAACCATGGCAAGGCCCAATCTCCCAGACCCACTTCACCCAAGATGATGTTGAGGGGCCCCCACTGCGGATTGAGGATGAGCTTCCACAGAAAGCCGGTGACCACGATGGCCAGGGTGGCCGGAATGAAAATCACGGTGCGGAAAAAGGGCTTCCCCCGGATGGTCTTGCGGGCCAGAAGCAGGGCAAACGCGAGGCCCAGGACATTCTGGACCAGCATATGAACGCAGAAGAAGAAGAGCGTGTTCTTGAAGGCCCCCAGGAACCGGGTCGACTCCTCGCCCCCGGCAAACAGTCGGACGTAGTTGTCGAACCCAATGAAGTTGTCGAGTTTGAACCCCGTCCCCGTGTAGAAGCTGAGCCTCAGGGAATTGAACAGCGGCCAGGCCATGAAGACCAGGTACACCGCCAAGGCGGGAACGATCCACCACAACCACACCAGATTTCGTTCCGTCTCAAGGGACTTTCCTTTCACGCTGCGGCTCCTCAAAGATGTGATACGGGAAATGTCCTCCGCCCCCCGGGGGCGGAGGAGAAAGAACTGTCAGATCAGGGCTTGTACCACTGGGCCAGTCCGGCGGCAAAGGCGTCGGCCGCGGCCTTGGGGGTGATTTCTCCCTTGAGCACCGCGATGGTGTTGTTCTGGAGCAGGTCGTAGCCCGAGGGCTTGCCGACCATCAGCTTGGGCCACACGAACCGGGCGTCCTGTCCGGCGCCGGTGTTGAACGACAGGAAGGTGTTGGCGTACTCATTGTCGAGTTTCACCGCATTCTTGCTCATGGGGAACACACCGATCAGGTTGTCGCCGATGGCCTTGGCGCCCTGGGGACCCGACAGCCAAGTGAGGAAGGTCTTGGCGGCCTCGATGTTCTTGCTGGCGGGGTTGATGGCGATGGCCGAATCAGGGTGGAACTCGACCACGGGCTTCTTGCCCTTGGCCGGCGGCGTGGAGAACACCGACCACTGGATGCCCTTAGCCTGGTCGATGAACTGGGGAACCGTCCAGCTGCCGTCGAAGTACATGGCGGCCTTGCCCAGGGCGAAGAGGGCGGCGGAGTCGTTGTAGGTCAAAGCCTCAAAGCCCTTGGGGAGGTAGGGAGCCAGGTCCTTGATCTGCTGGAACGCCCCCACGATGGCCGCGTCGTTGAAGGGACGCTTGCCGGACTCGTAGGCGAGACGGCCTTCGGAGCCGCCCACCGCCGACGGAAGAATGCTCATCATGACCACTTCGTTGATGTCCCACTGGTCGGCGACACCGTTGGCGAAGGGGGTGACTCCGGCCTTCTTCAGCTTGTCCGCGGCGGCAATGAGAGCCTCCCAGGTCTTGGGAACGGCGATTCCGTACTTGGCGAAGATGTCCTTGTTGTAGTAGATGCCGTGGCTCACGGCGCCCAGGGGCATGGCGAAGACCTTTCCGTCGGGGGTGGTCCAGGCGGACACGGCCGAGGGAGTGAAGTTGCTCTTGATGGCCGGCAGGGAGGTCAGATCGAGTTCAAACCCGGCCTTGAAGAGCTCGGCGCCGGTGGCGTACGACCGGGCATAGAACAGGTCGGGGCCGTTGCCACTTTCAAGCTGCAGACGCAGGGTCGCGTTGTAGTCCGGAGGATTGGTGGGGTCGAACTTCACCTTGATATTCGGATAGGTCTTGTTGAACGCCGCGATGATGTTGCTGATCTTTGCCACATCGTCGGTGCGCCACGAGCCCAAGGTCAGGTTCTGGCCGAACAGGGAACCGGCCGCCAGGAACAGGGCTACCGCCGCGATCCGGGAAACCATTCGTGTGATCTTCATGGAAACTCCTTTTCTGAGAGATAGGAGCAGAATGCCCCGGGCCGTCGCCCCAGGGAAGGGTTAAGGGTACCGACTTTGTCCTCGATTTGTACCAAACCGCCGAGGTACATCGAATTTCCTACGATCTGGTAGGGACGCAAGGGACTTGTCGGCAGGATGGTCGGCTTGCTAGAATCCAACCTGCCTCAAATTTCCCCTAGGAGCGTCGTATGAAGAAGTTACTCGTAATCCTGGCTTTTGTCGGCCTGATCACCGCAGGATGGGCCCAGAGCCTCCCCGATCTCAAGGGCAGAACCATCGTGGCCGTCACCGAAAACGCCTACCTCCCCCTGAATTTTGCCGACCCGAAAACTGGTCAAGGGATAGGCTGGGAGTACGATGCCGTCAATGAGATCGCCAAACGGCTGAACGCCAAGGTGCAATGGAAGACCACGAGCTGGGACACGATGATCCAGGCGGTCCGCGACGGGCAATTTGACGTCGGCATGGACGGGATTTCGATCACCGACGAACGGAAGAAGCAGGTGGACTTCTCGGACCCGTACATGCTGTCGCAGCAGTACATGCTGGTGAGCGCCAAGGAGGCCCGGTTCTCCGACGTGAAATCGTTCGCGGCCAACCCCAAGCTCCTCGTCGGCGCCCAGTCGGGGACCACCAACTTCTACACCGCCGTTGACGCCCTGGGCGGCGACGACAAGAACCCGCGGATCAAGCTCTTCGAAACCTTCGGCGCCTCGGTTCAGGCCCTGAAGGCGGGCGACGTCGACATGGTGTTCATGGACGCCGCGTCGAGCAAGGGGTTCATCGGGGCCAACCCCGGCCAATTCAAGACCGTGGGCGACCCCATCGGCAACGACGAATTCGGGTTCATCTTTAAGCCCAAGAGTGATCTGACTGCCCCCTTCAACGCCGCCATCGCCGCGATGAAGAAGGATGGGACCTTCGACAGACTCAATATGAAGTGGTTCGTCGACTACAAGCCTTGATCCGGACCCTAGCCAAGATCCCGTGGTGGCTGGCCGCCCTGGTCGGCCTCGGCACGGTGGCGGTCTTCTCGATCTTCACGGCCCCGGGATACGCTGCCATCTTCGCGGCCATCGGGTCGGGGCTGGGAGTGACCCTGTCCGTCTCGCTGATCGCCTACGCCGCCTCCATCCTCCTCGGCCTGCTCCTCGGACTGGCCCGTACCTCCGGGTTCCGACCGGCCCGGGAGGCGGCGACGTTTTATATCGAGCTGGTCCGGGGTCTCCCGATGATCGTCATCCTCTACTACATCGCCTTTGTCGGGGCCCCGGCCCTGGCGGGGGCCCTGAACTGGCTGGGCTCGCCGCTCATCTCGTGGGGATGGATCGAAGGGTTCAAGGCCCGGGACTTCGACTTTGCCACCAGGGCGGTAATTGCCCTGACCTTGGGCTACTCGGCGTTTATCGCCGAGATCTTTCGGGCCGGAATCGAAAGCGTGGACCAGGGACAGGGCGAGGCGTCGGCGGCCTTGGGCCTGTCCAAGGGTCAGACCATGGTCTTCATCGTCCTCCCTCAGGCCTTCAAGAATGTCTTGCCGGCCCTGGCGAACGAGTTCGTTGCCATCGTGAAAGACTCGTCGCTGGTCTCGGTGCTGGGCGTCCAGGACATTACTCAGCTCGGCAAGGTCTACTCGGCGTCGACCTTCCAGTTCTTCGAAACCTACAACGTCGTCGCCTTTTTCTACCTCTGCCTGACCGTCAGCCTGAGTCTTCTGGTCCGAAGGCTGGAAACCCGGTTGAAACGGACGTAGCGTCTCGTCAGAACAGTCCGGACATCCGGGCAAGCCTTACCGCAGCCACCCGGTCGGTGGTCCCCAGTTTGTCGTAAATGCGGCTGATATAGTTGCGTACGGTCTGGGGCGCCATGCAGACCCTCTCGGCGATCTCGTCGTTGTGGAAACCGCCTACCATCAACCCCAGCACCTGCTTCTCTTTTCGGGTCAGCTCGTCGAACCACCGGGGCGGGGCGTCGGCCGAAGCGGCGCTCTCCCCCTGGCCCACGAGGGCCGAGATCACCCGGGGATCGAGCTGAAGGGCACCGGTCATGGCCGCCCGAAGGGAGGCCAGGAGTTCGGCCGTCGGGATGCTCTTGAGGAGGTAGCCGCTGACCCCGTAGCGCAGGGCCTCGCGAACGTACTCGTCGTCCTCAAAGGTGGTGAGCATGAGGATTTTCTGGTGGGGCGCCTTGGCCTTGATGATCCGGGTGGCCGCCACCCCATCCATGACGGGCATGCGCACATCCATGAGGACGAGGTCGGGCTTCAGCTCCTCGACGGCGTCGACGGCCTCGCGGCCATTCTCGGCCAGGCCGCAGACCTTGTACTCCTGGCCAGTGGCCTCGAGCACAGTTTTGAGGCTCTCGGCAAAGAGAATCTGATCATCGACGATCAGCACTCGGGTCATCTTCCCTCCCCTCGTATGGTACCCCAGAAATGGCTAGTGCTTGGATCTCGCCATTTTGGCTTCGTCTCGGTCGTGTGCGGTACTCGTCGTACACACAGTACGACTGCGCTCCGTGCACTCCCTCGACTTCGCCAAAATGACGATCTCCGGCGCCCAGATCTTCACGGGCTTCGCTTCGCTCGCCATCTGCAATGACT
>JAHFSN010000094.1 GCA_023265735.1 Spirochaetaceae bacterium
TCATCTCTTCGAGTGCAGACGTGGAGGCCCTGGCCCGAACCGTCGGGGACAACGGCGGCGTCTACCTCGTCCCCGCGTTTTCGGGGCTCTTTGCCCCCTACTGGCGGCCCGATGCCCGGGGTGTGGTGGCGGGTCTGACACGGTTCGCCACCAAGGCCCACCTGGCCCGGGCGGCCCTCGAAGCCGTCGCCTACCAGACCCGCGACGTCCTCGAAGCCATGGAAAGGGACGGCGGGTCGCGGATCTCCCACCTCAAGGTGGACGGCGGCATGACGGCCAACGAGCTCTTCCTGCAGTTTCAGGCCGACATCTTGGGGGTCGACGTGCTTCTCCCCATGGTGTCGGAGACGACGGCCCTGGGAGCCGCCTACGCCGCGGGCCTGGCCCTGGGCTTCTGGAAGGACAAGGCGGAACTCCGGGCTCAGTGGTCGGTCGAGCGGCGCTGGGAGCCGCAGATCTCCGAGGCGTCACGGCGGACCTTGTACGCCGGCTGGAAGAAGGCCGTGGAGAAGAGCCTCAACTGGGTGGAAGAGTCGGATATTCAGTAGTGCGGGGGGCGCTCGTTCTCGGGAAGGGCGGCATTTTCGCCGGCGGCTAGGCTTCGCACCTTTTCGGCGAGGCTGGCGACCTGGGACTCGAGGCGGTCGATCAGCTGCTGCTGCTGGTAGATCCTGGTGCTCAGGTCCTCGATGGTGGCTTCCTGGTAGGCGTTGCGCGTTTCGAGCTCTTCGAGCCGGGCGTTGGTGTCCAACATGTGGACTATCGTATCAAAAAACCCGATGATGGTCCCGTGAATCCTGGCTACGGACTCGTCAAAACCACCCTCCTCGATTACCCGGGACTCGTTTCTGCGGTGGTGTTCACCGCCGGTTGCAACCTGCGGTGCCCGTGGTGCCAGAACCCCGGCCTGGTCCACGCCCCCTGGGTGTCCGACCTTTGGAGCGAGGACGCCGTCCTGTCGTTCCTGGCCCAGCGCCTCAAGGTCCTCCAGGGAGTGGTCGTTACCGGCGGGGAACCCCTGTTCCACCCCGATCTGCCACTGTTCCTCGAACGGATCAAGGCCCTGGGGTACCGCATCAAACTCGATACCAATGGAACCTATCCAGATCGGCTGGCGGCCTTGGCCCCGGGTCTCGTGGACTACGTAGCCTTTGACCTCAAGAATGCCCCGTCCGAGTATTCGCGTTCCGCGGGGCTGCCCGTGAACCCCCAGAAACTCGGGCGCACCCTCGACTGGCTCCGGGAGGCCCACCCCTATTCCTCGGAGGTCCGTCTCACTTGGGTACCGGGACTCAATGACATGTCCCACCTCGACGAGTACGCCGCCTTCGTGGGCCCGGGATTGCCGGTCTGGGTCCAGGCCTACCGGCCCGGTCCCGTCCTCGACCCGGCGTTTGCTTCCGTCCGGGGGCCCACCATCGACGAGATCGACAGCGTGGTCTCCGAACTTCAGAACCGGGGCATCGACGCCCGGAAACGATAGCCAGGGCCCCTCGGACCCTGGTTGTCTTCTTCTACTTTTCGATCTGGAACTCGACGCGGCGGTTCTTCCAGTTGTTCAGAAGGTCACCGAAGGGCTCCACGTTTCCGTCGGCTCCGACACCGGCCACCTCAAAGAGTCCCGCGTCGACGCCCAGGTTGACCAGGGCCTCGGTCACGGCCTTCGCCCGGGCCTCGGACAGGGGAATCAGGGTCATCTCCTGTTCCCGGTCCCCCTTGATCTTGTCCTGCCAGAACACCTTGTTGGCGTGCCCGATCACCTTGATCTTGGAGCCGGTCGCCGACTTCAGCGCTTGGGCCAAGGCCTGGAGAGCCTGGGTGTTGGTGGCCTGCCGGCTGGCGTCCACCTTCGAGAAGTCGGACGAATAGGCGGGGAAGTAGATCATCGACTCGGCGAAGAGTTTTCCGTCGAGGGTGACGGTGACAGGGGCGGCCTGGGCCGCGGGCTGGGGAGCCTGGACCACCACCGGGGCGACCACGGGCAGGGCTCCCTTCAGGGTGCCCACGTTTCCATACTCGTCGAAGATCTGGACGCTGAGGGCGTAGGTCGTTCCCCCTTCCAGGAGAGCATTATTCACGGCCCGGCCGTTCCACACCACGACGTTGTCCTTGTGGTCCTCGCTGATGAAGTTCATGAACTGGGTGCCGTTGGGGTGGGTGACAAACAGCCGCCAGGTGGCCACCGAGGCAATCCCCGGCTGGATGTTCAGGGTGATGGTGACCTGGGACGACGTCGAAGGCTGCCCAGGGGCCGCGGGAATGAAGGGCTGGGGAGAGACGGTGATGGTGCCGGACGCCGGGGTCCTATCGAGCAGGATCGAGTTCGCCTGGACGACCTCGGGTCCCGTGGCCTCGCCATGGTCCACGGTCAGCCGGGCCACGTACCGTCCCTCGATGGCCGGGGTTCCTCCGTCGGAGGTTCCGTCCCACGTGATGGCCGGCGGCAGGTTGGGCCCCGTGCCCTTCACCTGGTGGCTCACTAGTCCGTCCTTGTCCACAAACTCCAGGGTCCAAGCCTTCACCAGGGAAGGGTTCCCGAAGTGGAGGGAGTAGGACACGTAGTTACGAGGAGCCATGGCCAGGGGAGAGAATCCCGTGGCGCCAGCGGTGATGGTGCTCGCGTCGGCGAGGAGGGTGGGGGCGGCGGCGGGCTCGGCGGGTTTCTCGGCCACCGGTGCCGGTGTTTCGGCCGGAGCCGGGGTCGCCGCAGGTGTCGGGGTCGTGGCCTTCTTCGGAGTCGACTGGCAGGCCACGAGCAGGGCCGCCACAAAAACAAAAATCGTCAACTTACGCATAAAAACTCCTTCTTGGTGTCGCGATCAAAAAAATCTTCTGGGCTCTATCCCAATCCGTCTTTTGTTTCGGGGAGCGAAAGCCGGAACCCCTTCCCCCGCACATTGTGGATCAAATCCGGTTTCCCTTCCTGGTGGATGCGTTTCCTCAGGTGGTTGATGAAGACATCGATGACGTTGGTATACTGGTTGGTTTCCGTGTCCCAGACCGCGTTGGCGATCATGGCCCGGGTCACCACACGCTTCTGGTTCTTCATGAAGTACTCCAGCAGCGAGGTCTCCTTCGCCGAAAGGGCCAGTTCCTCGTCACCCCGGAAGACCTTGCGGGTGTTGGGATCCAGACGCAGGTCAAAGACGCTGAGCACTTCCCGGGGGTACCCGTTTCTCTGCCGGAACAGGGCCCGGATCCTGGCCCGAAGCTCGGTCATCTGGAACGGCTTGGCGAGGTAGTCATCGGCTCCGGCGTCGAGTCCGTGCACCTTCTCCTCGACGCTTCCCATGGCGGTCAACATGATGATGGGCTCCTTGTACCCCTGATCCCTCAGCCATCGGCAGAGGTCGACACCGCTCAGGCCGGGCAGGACGATGTCCAGCAGGAACGCTTCGTAGTTCGCGTTCGGCTGGATGATCTTCTGCATGGCCTGCTCGGCCGTCGATGCCACGTCGACGGCGATTTTGTCTTCCCCCAGACCGCTGCGGACCATCTCTTGGATCCGTGTGTCGTCTTCGACCAACAGCAATAGCATGGTTCCCTCGTGATCAAGATATCACTTGTTAATGGAGAATCAAGAAAATAATTAATAAAAAGTCGGAAAAAATAATTGGAATGACTTGAAACTATTAATAAGCATGGATAGATTGTCCTTAATTATCGGGGAAAGTCGGATACTCCCCGCGGGGAATTCCGGACACTCGCCTGGCGAGGGAGGGAGAAGTCAAAATGAAAGCGAGAGTGGGGCTCTTCGGTTTTGGACGCTCGGTCGAGATGATCTTCTTCGACAGCAAGGAAGCCCGCCGCGAGAAGGTCATCCGCCGGAGCTACAAGCTCAAGAATCGGTTTGCCCCGGAATTCCTGGCGTCGGCCGACGAGGAGGCCGAAGGCGACGATGGTGTCCGAACCGAGGGCCTGCTCCGCGAACCGGAGCGCCTGGAACCCAGCGTCTAGATCGAGTAGTCCGCCACTTTGAAACCGCGCTGGGCGACCATGTGCTCCTGCGGCTTGGCCGTCACGATGCTGGAGGCCGGAACCGACTGGGTCAGCCACACGTTTCCGCCGATGGTGGAGAATTTTCCAATCACCGTTTCGCCGCCCAGGATGGTCGCCCCCGAGTAGATGGTGACGTGGTCCTCGATGGTGGGGTGGCGCTTCTTGCTGGCCGCCGCCTTCTTCACCGAGAGGGCGCCTAGGGTCACCCCCTGGTACAGCTTCACGTCGTCGCCGATGACGCAGGTCTCGCCGATGACGATCCCCGTTCCGTGGTCTATGTAGAACCTCCGCCCGATGGTGGCCCCTGGATGGATGTCGATGCCCGTCTTGCGGTGGATGAGTTCGCTCATCATCCGAGGAATCAGGGGCACCTTCTGTTCAAAGAGGAGGTGGGCGAGCCGGTGGACCACGATGGCCTCGACCCCCGGGTAGGCCAGGATCACTTCTTCGGCGGACTGGGCCGCCGGGTCACCCTCGAGCATGGCCGCCACGTCGTCCTGCATCTGTTCCCGTACCGTCGGGATGCACTTCAGGAGCCGGAAGACCACCGCCTCCACATCGATCCCCTGGGTCTTGGTGAAGGCCACCGCTTTGCGAATCTCGGCGATGAGCCCCTTGGTGACCCGGAACACGTGCTCGGCCGTGGAGTACGGGACAACCGCGAGGTCGTCGACCTCGAGCGTCTCGTAGAATCCGGGAAAGACGAGGTTCTTGAGGTCGCCGAGGAGGGAATCCACGGCCTCCATGGACGGCAGGTTGGCGCCTCCGGAGTGGTTCACGGCACCGACCTTGCGGTAGCTCTCGAGGAGGGCGTCGACGATGGGATGGACGGGTTCGGAAAACGACATGTCTTCAGAATAGCTTCTCCCTCCCCCCGACGGCAAGGGACCCTGCCGGACTGCGACTCCCTCCTTTGACCCTCACAAGTTATGGCTTACAAATATGTAAGGATTTTTTCATCTTCAGACATTTTTGAATAGTTGAATATTCTCCCCATTTATTCCTGATTGTTTTTATCATCATATTGGATCGGGACTTGAGGAGGTGTTTCTCCATCGAGAAGCGGTTGGCACGGTTCCTGCCTTGCTCTTGGCGGCGCGGGAAGACCCGGGCCGGAAACATCCGAAGGAGGAAGAATGAAAAAGTTCATTCGAAGTTCGACAGCGCTCATCCTCGCTGGACTCTTGGCCCTGGTGCTGGCCGTGAGCTGTGGGGGCGGGGCGTCTGACACCGTCAAGATTGGGGTACTCCACTCGCTGAGCGGGACCATGGCCATCTCCGAGACGTCGCTGCGGGACGTCGTCCTCATGGCCGTGGACGAGATCAACGCCAAGGGCGGCGTGATGGGCAAGAAGATTGAGCCTGTGGTCGTGGACCCTGCCTCCGACTGGCCGCTGTTCTACGAGAAGGCCAAGGAACTCATCCTCAAGGACAAGGTCGCCGTCACCTTCGGCTGCTGGACCTCGGTGAGCCGCAAGTCGGTGCTCCCCGCCTTCGAGGACAACAATGCCCTGCTGTTCTACCCCGTTCAGTACGAGGGTGAGGAGCAGTCCCTCAACGTGTTCTACACCGGTGCCAGCCCCAACGAGCAGCTGGTTCCCGCCGCCGAGTACGCCATCAAGGAACTGGGCGCCAAGAAGTTCTACCTCCTGGGCACCGACTACGTGTTCCCCCGGACGGCCAACGCCGTCCTGAAGGCCTACCTGAAGACCCAGAAGGTCCCCGACGCGAACATCGCCGAGGAATACACGCCCTTCGGCCACCAGGACTACCAGAGCATCGTGGCCAAGATCAAGGCCTTCGGCAAGGGAGGAAAGGTCGTCGTCCTTTCGACCATCAACGGGGACAGCAACGTGCCGTTCTACAAGGAATTCGCGGCCCAGGGCCTGACCGCCAAAGATGCGCCCATCGTGGCGTTCTCGGTGGCAGAAGACGAGCTTCGGGCCATGGACGTGAAGCCCCTGGTGGGCCACCTGGCCGCCTGGAACTACTTCCAGTCCATCGACACCCCCGAAAACGCCACGTTCGTGAAGGCCTTCAAGGACTACGCCGTGAAGAACAAGCTCCCCGGCGGGGCCGACCGCGTGACCGACGACCCCATGGAAGCCGCGTACTTCGGCGTCTACGCCTGGAAGGCCGCCGTCGAAAAGGCCGGCAGCTTCGACGTGGACAAGGTCCGCGAGGCCCTCTACGGCATGGACATCGACGCCCCCGGCGGCAAGAAGAAGTTCGACGAGAAGAACCAGCACACCTACAAGCCGGTGTACATCGGCGAGATCCAGGCCGACGGCCAGTTCAAGATCGTCTACCACACCGACCTGGTGAAGCCCGACTCGTACAGCCCCCTGCTGCACACCGACGGGAAATTCCCCGCTCCCACGGGCGGTCCTAAGAAGAGCAGCTAACGAGACCCTGATACACGAGGCGCCTCGGCCCGGGCCGGGGCGCCCATTCTCCCGGCCTTAGAAAGAGAAAAACGATGAAAGCCGTACTCCTCGCCCTCGCCTTGCTGTTTGGGGTCCTCTCCGTTTGGGGCCAGGCGCCCCTCGACTCCGTCGTTCTGCAGCAGAAGCTCCAAGTGCTGGCCACGGGTACTCCGGACGTCCGGGCCCAGGCCATCCGGTCCCTCGAAACTCTCGGGGAGAACGGCCCGGAAAAGCTCATCCTCCACAACGTGCTCAAGGCCTATAGCGACGGCGGCCTCTACCTGTGGAAGAACGAGGCCGTGCTGACCCCGGCCCTTACCCAAGACGAAAACTACGTGAAGTACATCAACCCCGTGGACGTGGTCACCGGGAAGTTCAAGGTCTCTCCCACCTACCGGGTCAAGCTGAAGGAGGTGACCACCCTGGCCGCCGACCGGGACGACCGGAGCGTGGTGGCCGACTCCCTGCTGTTTGTTGACCTCGGCACGGGCCGGCGCGATCTGGTCCGGAACGCCGCCGAACGCATCGCCGCCAGCGACCGGGCCCCCGAAGCCGTGCCGGTACTGAAGAAGCTGATGCAGGAGCCGGACCAGGGCGTCCGGTTCACCGCCGAGGAGAGCCTGTGCCTCATCGGCGTCAAGTTTGGCACCGACCGGGATGCCAAGGTGGCCCTCATCCATCGGCTGGGAGAGCTGCGCAGCCTCCGGGCCGAGTCCGTCCTCGACGACCTGCGGGACGCGGAGAAGGACGCGGTGACCCAGGGGGCCCTCGACGCCTCGATTGCCC
>JAHFSN010000095.1:0-4003 GCA_023265735.1 Spirochaetaceae bacterium
CCGTCCTTGGTCAGGTCGACATACCGTTTGCGGTTCGTGGTGTCGACCCGGATGTTGATCTTGAACTGCCGGGCCAGGGCCGCTGCGGCGTCGGCCTCGGCGTCCCGGCGGGAGTCCCCGGACCCCACGGCCGCCAAGTACCGGGCCGTCGGGTAAGCCGAACTCAGATCGGTCATCCAGCGGGGCGCCTTGGGGGCGGCCTGGGCACCGACTGCCCCTCCGGTCAGCACCAGAAAGATCAGAACGAGACCCCATACCAACGGACGAAACGGCGCCCGACACACCATGGGATTCCCTCCCTTGAGACAGCCTACTTTTTCAGGACGCTGAACTTCGAACCCTTGAGCGAGGCATCGACGAGAAGGCCCTTGACGCCGACCACGAAGCCTACGATGGGATCCTTGATATGGCTGGCGTTGAGCATCTTTCCATCACCGGTCTTCCAGATGGCCACGTTTCCATCGGCACCCGCCTCCCAGCCCTTGCGTTCCCGAAAGCTCTTGAGCGATTCCTCGGTAAAGAACAGGAGGAAGATGTCCTTCATTTCACCGCCAAAGGTGAACCCAAACGAAGCCGACGCGACGTTGTAGTAGTTAGCCACCCGGTTGCCGATCAGGAGCGACCCCTCGCCGTACTCACCGCCGACAAAGACTCCGCCCTTGATGACTTCGGGAATGACCAGGATGGCTTTGGCGTCGTTCAGGAGGTCCTTCGCCCCGGGGACCTCGGCGCGGAACCTCTCGAGGGCCGCGTCGACCTTGGCGTCGATCTCCCTCGGTGTGGCGGCAAAAGCCGCCACCGAAACAGCACACAGCAACAGCGCGGTCCATCCTCTGCGCATCCTTGGCCTCCTTGGCTCGATCTACTCTTTACCCTGGTTGTGCAGCTCGATGTCCTGGGCGTCCCAGGGGTACTTGATCCAAATATCGTCAATTTCGGCCGCCTGGTATACCTTCACCCCTTCGGGAAAGACCGCCTGCTTGGGCTTGCGCTTCTGGTGGAGCACCGCCACCCGAATCTCGGCAGGCTTGTGGCGGAACAGTTCGCCCAAACAGAAGGCCAGAGTGACCCGGGTGTCGTCGACCTCGTCGACGAGGAGCACCTTGCGTCCGGCCAGCTTCTTTTCCACCTCGTAGATCCACTGGATCTTGAGGGGCACCGCCCGGACGGCGTGGTCGTCGTCGTAGCGCTGGAGCCCCACGACGTACACATTCTTCTTCAGATAGGTCTTCAAGATGCGCGCCGGGATGAAGCCCCCCGATGCGATGGCCACGATGACCTCGGGCTCCCAGCCGTCGGCCTTGATGTCGGAGGCCAATTTGGCGCAGTGGCGGTGAATATCTTCATAGGTGACAAAGAGCTTCTTCACGGGGGCTTCGCTCAGAACCATACCCTCGCTCCCAGGGCTCCCTGGATCAGCCATCCCGGGGCCACGGGGTCCCGGAAGGTGATGCCGAAGGCCGGGGTCAGTTCAAAGAACGTCTCGAAGAACTTGACGGGTGTCCAGTTGAGTCCCACCGGAATCCGTAGCCCCAGGTCGAACCGCCCCTTGTCGGCGAAGAGGGCGCTGAGGTAGGCCCCCGGTCCCATGTAGAAATTGATGTTGTACTCGGGAAACACGGGCTGCTTGTAGAGGATCCAGTCCGCCGTGGCACCGATGAAATAGCGGTTCTCCTTGGCGGAAAGGGAGAAGTTCAGCCCGAAGATGGGAGCCAAGCCCGGGATCTTGCCCGTGATTCCCAGACCCTGGAGGGGGCTTTCGATGCCAAGGAAGTTGACGCTGTAGATGGGACCGATGGCCACGTTTCCCGGGGGCGGCACCACCGCCGGGGGCTGGACCGATCCGCTGGTCTGAGCGGAGGCGAAAACGGCCAACAAAAGGCCCAAAATTGTCGCTGTCAGGAGTCTCTTCATCGTGTTTCCTTTCGTGTCCTGGGAATGGGCCTCATTGTGCCGCGCCCGAGGGAAAATGTCAAAGCTCAGGCTTCCTCAGGCTTTTTTTTTGAAACGGTTCCCGATACACTGGACCCCATGGACCAAGAAATCATCCTGACAGCCCAAGACCTCGAAGGCCTCCTCACCGCCGAGGATCAGAGCGATCTCAAGCGCCTGGAGGCCACCTACAGCCAAGCCTTAGAATCGTTCCGCGTCCTGGCGGCTTCTCCCGGCGAGAACACGGCGCACCGGGAAAAAGACAAGATCATCGGCCTCTACAATCAGATGGGCAAGACCATGCAGGAAGTGACGTCGAAATTCCCCCAGGTCCACGTGTACCCCTTCGAGACGCCCACCCTCCTCCACGGGGAAGCCAGCCGGCTCATTGCCAAGCTCCGGGATGTGCGCACAGGCCATGACGAGTTCGTCTACTACATCCAGCGAGCCTACGAGCTCCTCTTCAACCTGGCCTTCGGCACCACGAGTTCCAGCCAGAAGCACCACCTCATCGTGAAGACGCCCGTCACCGTCCCCGTGCAGAATTTCGCGGTCCACAAGATCCCCGACGTGGACAGCCAGATCGAGAATTCGGTCATGTGCGTCATGCTCCGGGGCGCCCTCCTTCCATCGATGATCCTGTCGAAGGAGATCCAGGAAAACAGCTCCACCGGCTACGTCACGCCGTTTGCCCTGTTCCGCATCAAACGCAACGACCACCGCAACCAGGCCGACATGGAGTACATCCTTGATCTGAGCAAATCGTTCTTCAGCTGGGACGACCTGCGGGGCAAGGATCTGGTCTTCGCCGACCCCATGAATGCCACGGGCGGCTCCCTGGTGACCATCGTCAAGTATTTGAAGGAGAAGGACATCCGGCCGAAGTCCATCAAGTTCTTCAACGTCATCAGCGCCCTGCGCGGAACCCTGAACGTGGTCCGGGCCCTGGACAACGTGACCGTCTACACCCTATGGATGGACCCCGTCCTCAACGAGAAGGCCTACATTATGCCGGGCCTGGGCGACGCCGGGGACCGGCTGAACGGAAAGGATACCGACGAGCTGCCGCGCAACATGATTCAGCTTCTGGGCGATTACGGACCGAACATCCTTTCCCTCTACCGTTCCCAAGTTCGAAAGATCGAAAAGACCATCCTGGGGTGACCGTGGGGACCAGGCTCAGCACCCCCATCCTCATCCTCCTCATGGCGCTTTCCGGGCTGATTTCCAGCTGCGGCTCTACCCCTCCGGCCACGGCCATTGCCCAGGCGTACTACGACCTGGGCAATTCCTGGTTCGAACTGAAGAAATTTGACAGGGCCGACAAGGCGTACCGAACGGCGCTGTCGTGGGACCCCAAACTGAAGATCGCCGTCCTGAACCTGGCTCGGACCAAGGCCGAAATGGGCGATCCCGCGGCGGCCCTCGATCTCCTGGCGCCCCTTTCGGAATCCGACCCCGACAATGTGGTGGTCGCCCAGTACAACGCCTGGCTGCTGGCCAAGCAGAAGGGCCCCGCCGCCGCGGCGGACCTCTACGTCGACCTGGCCAAGCGCCTACCGGGGGACGCCGACACCCAGTTCAACGCGGGCTACTGCCTCTCGGAGGCCGGCCGGACCGACGAGGCCTTGGTTTCGCTGAAGGCCTGGAGGACCCTCGACGGCAAGAGCTGGCAGGGGCTGGCCCTGCTGGCCAGCGTCCTCGACAAGGTCAAGGCGCCGGAGGCCGCCGACGTGTGGCTCGACGCCGCAGCCACCCTTCCTGACAACGACGGCAAACGATTTGCGCCCCTGGCGGCCCGTGCCCGGGACCTCGAGGCGGCCCAGCTCTACGGCGACGCGGTCCAGGCCTGGACCACGGCCCTGGCCCTTCCCCAGAGCCCCGACCAGCCCCGGGGCGAGGCACAGTTCCGCCTGGGCAGCCTGTACCTTCTGGAAATTGAGGACTATGCCAAGGGTTCCGACCTGGTGATCCAGGCGTGGAAGTCCGGCTACCACGATGCCGACGCCTGGAAGGCCCTGCGGTCGAATCCGGACCTCAAGTACGGGATGCGCCTCGAGGCCGACCTGAA
>JAHFSN010000095.1:4013-7195 GCA_023265735.1 Spirochaetaceae bacterium
TCCGTGACGGTCATGGGCATCCTCAACACAACCCCCGACTCATTTTGGGCCGAGAGCCGCGTCGAAAGCGAGGCCGTGGCGCGGGGCCTGGAGATGGCCGCCCAGGGGGCGGGCCTCCTCGATATCGGCGGGGAATCCACCCGGCCCGGCTCGGCCTACGTTCCCGCCGACGAGGAGAAGAAACGGGTCCTCCCCGCGGTGAGGGGTTTGGTCGGCGCCGGGTGTCCCGTCCCCCTCTCCATCGACACGCGCAAGCTCGAAGTCATGGAGGCGGCCCACCGGCTGGGGGCCACTTGGCTCAACGATGTCTCGGCCCTGACCGACGACCCGCGGCTGGGGCCCTTCGCGGCCGAGGCCGGGCTCACCGTTGTCCTCATGCACCGGCAGGGTCACCCGGACACCATGCAGAGCGCCCCCAGCTACGCCGACGTGGGCGCAGAAGTGGTCGAGTTCCTGTCCCGAAGGGTCGACGCGGCCCTCGCCTGGGGCATCCGTCCCGAGAACCTCGTCCTCGACCCGGGTTTTGGCTTTGGCAAAACCCCCTCCCATACGGTACAATTGTTCCAGGCCCTGCCGCGGATCCGGTCCTTGGGATTTCGGGTCCTCGTGGGGCTTTCCCGCAAATCGTTCTTGGGAACAGTGACCGGGGCGCCCGTGGAGGACCGGTTGGCGGCCTCGGTGGCCGCAGCGCTGGCGGCCGAGGCTGCCGGTGTCGATATCGTTCGGGTCCACGACGTGGCCGAGACCGTCCAGGCCCTCCAGGTGTGGAAGGTCCTCACGGCGGCTTCGACCCCGGCAAGGAGCGCGACCTGATGGAAAACCTCCTCGACGGCTGGCTCTTTAAAACCATCCTCCGCCCCATCCTCGACATTTCTGTCCTGACGTTCCTCCTGTACAAGGGCTACCGCATCCTCTACCAGACCCGGGCCATTCCCCTGGTCCGGGGCATCATCCTCATGGTCCTCATCTACGGGCTGGCGGTGGGCCTCAAACTCGACACCCTCACCTGGATCTTGAACCTGGTGGCCCCCGGCGTCTTTGTGGGGCTGGCCATCATGTTCCAGCCCGAACTGCGCAAGGTGTTCACCCAGATCGGCCAGGGCGGCTGGTTCACTCCCCAGGCCAAACCCAAGGCCCAGCACGTCGACGCGGTGCTGGCGTCCTGCCGGCAGCTGTCGGACATGCGCCGCGGGGCCCTCATCACCTTCATCCGCAAGGTGGGCCTCAAGAACATCGTCGAGCGGGGAACCAACCTCGACGCCGAAGTCTCCACGGCCCTGTTGACCACGATCTTCTCGTACGACACCCCGCTCCACGATGGCGGCCTGATCATCCAGGGCGGGCGCATCGTCTCGGCGGGGTGTTTCTACCCCCTGAGCGAGAATCCCACCCTGAGCAAGAGTTTTGGGACGAGGCACCGGGCCAGCCTGGGCATGGCCGAAGAAACCGACGCGGTCACCGTGGTGGTCAGCGAGGAGACGGGGGCCATCAGCCTGGCCTACAACGGGGCCCTTCACTACGACCTGTCCCCCGAGGAACTGCGGCGGAGGCTCAAGGAACTGCTCGAATTCAAGGACGAGGACGCCCCGGTGGCGTCGGGAGAATTCCGTGAAGATGCCTGACCCCAAGAAGTGGCTGGACCACTGGCCGGCCAAGGTGCTGGCCTTGGCCGCCGCCCTCCTCCTCTTCCTCTTCTACCGGTTCGACTCCCTCCAGGTGAAGACCCTCACCATCCCGCTCCGGCTCCTTACCGATACGGCCCTGGTCCCGGCCCAGGACTTCGACCGCCGGGTCAAGGTGACCATCCGGGGCACCCCCGACCTCGTTTCCGCCGTGGGGGACGCCGACCTCGAGGCCCTGGTCGACTTCTCCAGTCACCAGGGCGAGGGGCGGTTCAACGCCCCCATCCAGGTGGTGGGCCGCTCTCCGGCCGCCGAGAATTCCGCCCTGGAGATTTCGGTTGACCCCCTCATCCTCAACCTCCAACTGGAGCGCAAGATCATCAAGACCGTCCCCGTCCGACCGAACTTCCAGGGACAGCCGGGCCGAGACTTCCAGCTCTCGGGGTTCCAGGTCGTCCCCTCGGTCATTGCCATCGACGGTCCCCGGTCCTTGGTGGAGAAGGTCACGGCCGTGTCCACCGAGCCCATCGAGCTGCGGGGAAAGACAGACACCTTCACCCTGAAGGCCCGGGTCCAGCCCGACTCGGCCCTCATCGGACTGCCCTACGGGAGCACCGTCGACGTCCAGGGCCTGATGACGTCGTCGCTGGCGTCCCTGGTCCTCGACGCCGTGGTGCCCGAGGCCGTGAACCTCAATCCAGGCTTGGTCCTCAAGGGTTCCCTAGGGCCTGTCAGAGTCCGGGTCCGGGGAACCTCGGCGGCCCTCCAGAACCTGGTCAAGGACAGCACAGGGGCCCCCACCGTGGTCCTGGTCGCCGATTTGAAACCCTACACCGTGGCCGGAGAGGTAACGGACCTGGAACTCAGGGCCGTCCTCCCCGAAGGCGTCGAACTCGTCGACCTCTCGCCGGCCCTGATCTCGGTGATGCTGGAGGCCAAGCCGTGATCGTCGGTATCGGGACGGACCTCGTGGAAAACCAGCGGCTGGAGAGATGGCTCCAGAAGCCGAATCTTCTCGCCAAGTACTTCACGCAGAGAGAATTATCTGATGTAGACTCCAGCGCTCACCCCTCGGCCTCCCTGGCGGCCCGGTTCGCCGCCAAGGAGGCCTTCGGCAAGGCGCTGGGGACGGGACTGCGGGGCTTGGCCCTGAAGGATATCGAAACCCGGAGGGACAGCGGCGGCAAACCGAGTCTCCACCTTTCGGGAGCTGCCAAGATCATGGTCGAGGCCCGGAATGCCCGGGTGCATCTTTCGTTGACTCACGAGGCCGCCTACTCCCTAGCCTTCGTGGTCCTGGAGGTCTGATGTCGGATTCAGGCGGCCTGGGAAGCGTCAGCTTCTTCCAGAAGAACGATACGGTTTGCCCCATCTGCGAGCAAAAATTCAAGAAGGAAGAGCTTCGGGTGGGCGGCGGCCGGCTGATCGCCGGTCCCCTGGGCAACGACCTGCGGCGGTACTACGAGGCCTCGAAGAAGTTCGGCGACGTCTACCCGCTGATCTACTACGTGATGACCTGCCCCGGCTGCTACTATTCGACCCTGGCCACGGACTTCCTCA
>JAHFSN010000096.1 GCA_023265735.1 Spirochaetaceae bacterium
GCCCAGGTGCTCACGGCCCTCTACGAAGGTCTTGTGGTCTACGATCCCCTCTCGTTGCGCCCCGAACCCGGAGCCGCCCAATCATGGGCCTTCTCGGACGACGGCCTGACCCTGACGTTCACGCTTCGAGACGGACTGACGTTCGAGGATGGCACACCGCTGACGGCCGGGGTGTTTCGAGACAGTTGGATTCGGCTCCTGACCCCGACCACCGCCGCCCCATTTGCGTCTTTGCTCGACCCCGTCGTTGGTGCCCAGGCCTGGCGAGAAGGGAAGCTCCATGACGCCAGCAAACTGGGCATTGAGGCACCATCCAACTCGACCCTCATCCTGAGGCTCAATGAGCCCGCGCCCCATCTGGTGGCGGTCCTTTGCCACTACGCCTTTGTTCCTGTCCACCCCGGCTGGAGGGCGTCCCCAACGGCGTCTCCGCCCCCGGCCAACGGGCCGTTCCGGATGCTGTCGCAGAAGTCCGGCCATTGGGTTCTGGAGCGCAATCCCCAGTATTGGGACGTCTCCCACGTGGCCTTTACGGGCCTTGACCTGCAGTTCAACGACGACGCCGTGACGGTCACCCGTTCCTTCAAAGAAGGGAAGCTCGACTGGGTGGCCGACGGGATCGACGGTGCCGCCCCCCTGGGCGCCCAGTACTTCAGCGCCAACGCCCTCTTCGGCACGAGCTTCTTCTACTTCAAGACCGACAGGGCTCCCTGGACAGACCCGCGGGTGCGCAAGGCGCTCATCCTCCTTCTCCCCCTCGAAGACCTCCGCAAGTCCTATCTCGAACCAACGTCGGTGCTCATTCCGCAGTTTCAGGGGTACCCGAAGGTGACGGGGATTGAGAAGCCGGACCACGACCAGGCCCTGAAGCTCTTGGCCGAAGCAGGCTTTCCCGGAGGAAAGGGCCTGCCCGTCCTGACGGTGGCCCTCCCCGACAACCCGTCCAACGACCACTTCGTCGACATGTTTCGGCAAGCCTGGAAGGAGATCGGACTCGAGGTCAATCGCCTCGTCGTCAAGGACAACTACTACGACCAGTTGGCGACCCTCGACCACACCCTGGGGTACTTCAGCTGGATTGGCGACTTCCTCGACCCGGTGACGTTTCTGGTCCTCTGGAAGGGGGGAAGCAGCCTCAACTCCTTCTCGTACTCCGACCCCGCGTACGACGCCCTGCTCAAGAAGGCGGCGACCCAGAAGCCCGACGAGAGGCTCAAGACCCTAGCCGAGGCCGAAACATCTCTGCTCCAGGGCGGTTTGCTGATTCCCCTTAGCCACACGCCGGGTTTCAACCTCATCGATCGGGACGAGCTGGGGGGCTGGTACGCCAACCCCCTCGACATCCATCCGTTCAAGAACCTGTACCGAAAGGCGGCGAGGCCCGTGAAGAACCTCGCCAGGTTTGACCTCGTGGGCAATTTGTGATATTCTCCGCGCATGCCTGAGGACAAGTCGGTCGAGTTGGCCACGCCCTTTCACGTGAATCAAAAGGTCGTGTACCCGTTGCAGGGTGTGGGCCAGATCATGACGATCACCGAACGGGTCTTCAAGGGGAAACCTACCCAATACTATCAGATCTTCCTCCCCGTGACCGATATGACGGTGATGATTCCCGTGGCCAAGGCCGTGGAAATCGGAATTCGGAGCATTGTCCCGAAAGAGAAGGCCCAAGAAGCCTTCGATATCATTGCCAGTGATTTCGAGCCGGTGACCGCCGACTGGAAATTGCGGTATCAGATGAACCTCGACCACCTCAAGAGCGGCGACATCACCGACATCGCCCTGGTGGTCCGCAACCTCTACCACCGTTCCAAGGTCAAAGAACTCCCCATCCTCGAGCGCAAGCTCTACGACAGTGCCATGAAGCTCCTCATCGACGAAATCGCATTTTCGCTGGATATCCCGATTTCCGAGGTCGAGAAGATCGTCCACGAGCGGCTGGAACCGCTGGGCAAGTCGGCGGTGGTCGTCCCCGTGGACCCCGATGTGGAAGAAGAGTTTGAGCCCGAGGTCGAAGAGGAAGAGGAAGACGACGAGTAGGGATTGGGACCGGATCTTCGCGGTTCTGCGCGGGGAGTATGAAACCCAGCCTTCCCCTTCCCTGAACCAGCTCACCGACGGCGGTTCTTCTCCCTGGCAGATCTTGGTGGCCACCATCCTTTCCCTGAGAACCAAAGACGCCGTGACCGTGGCGGCCAGCCGGAAACTCTTTGCCGTGGCGCCCGACCCCCGTTCAACGAGACACCTTACGGCTCCTGAGCTGGAACAGCTCATCTACCCGGCGGGGTTCTACCGCACCAAGGCCCGGCAGATCGTGGCCATCGCCGAGCTCCTGGAGCCCCGGGACGAAGTTCCGGCCACCCGGGAGCGGCTTCTCGAGCTTCCCGGAGTGGGACGAAAGACGGCAAACCTCGTCCTGAACCTGGCGTTTGGGGTCGACGCCATCTGTGTCGACACCCACGTTCATCGAATTCCCAACCGCTTGGGGTGGATCTCGACCGCGACCCCCGAAGAGTCCGAAAAAGCCCTCGAGGCCGTCTGGCCCCAGAGCCATTGGATCGAAGCCAACGCGCTCCTGGTTTCATTTGGGCAGCAGACCTGCACCCCAGTCCTGCCCCGCTGCTCAGTCTGTCCCTTCGAACAGGAGTGTGAACGAAAGGGGGTCGGCAAGAGCCGCTGATGAAACTCACCATCAATCAGATCGCCGAACTGGCCCAAGTGTCAAAGGGAACGGTGTCGAAGGTTCTCAATGGCCACCGAGGAATCAGTGATTCGACCCGCGAACGTATTCTGAAGCTCGTCAAGCAGCTTGACTACCACCCCGATGCTTCCGCCAGGGCCCTGGCCTTGCAGAAGACAGGGGTCCTCGGGTTCCTCATCCCCCACGAGGCCGCCACGTCCCTAACGGGAAACTACTGGACGTCTATGCTTTCGGGAACCAGCCAGAGGGCGGCCCAAGCGGGGTACAATCTCCTGGTCCTCACCCCTCCCCACGAGGGTGACCTTCAGGGTGCGCTAAACCACATTCTCAAGAGGAGCACCGTGGATGGCCTCATCATCGGGTCGGAGCTTCTTGACCGCGACAGCCTCTCAGAACTCGTCCTCAGAAAAGTCCCCTTTGTTCTCCTGGGACGGAATCCCGACTTCGACCACTTCTCGGTCGATATCGACAGCGTCCAGGGAACGACCCTGATGATCCGTCACATGGCCGCCCAGGGCTACCGAAAGATTGGCGCGCTCTTAGGACCGGCCCACTACCCCTATTCCCGGGAACGCCTAGACGCCTATCAAAGGACCCTATCCGAGGCGCAGCTTACCTGGACGGCCAGTGCCCACAGTGACTACCGGTCCGACTCCATCAGGCGATCTCTGCTGTCCTTGCTGGAGTCTCATCCCGACATGGATGCCCTTTTCCTGGCATCGGGGGGAGATTTTCTGCTGGATACCTTAAGAATTCTCAGGGAGAGGGGTATCGAACTTCCCCGGTTCGGACTGGGCGTCTTTGACGACTACCCGTTCATGGAGCTCCTCAGCCCGGCCATCACGGCCATTCGCCAGCCCCTGTTCGAGGCTGGCGAGGAAGCTGTGACGCTCTTGCTGCAGCTCATTCAGAAGACCTTGCCTGCGTCGCGGCTGGTCACCCTCCCGACAACCTTGGTTTCCCGGGAATCGTGCGGAGAAGTCACTCGGGAGAGATGAGCAACGTCTTCGTATCGAGGACGAGATGCATGTCCTTGGGCTTGGCGCCGTGATCCTTGACCAGTTCCAGGTGGACCTTCCCGTCGTCGGGGTGGTGGCGGAGGTTGATGAGAATATCGATGTTCACGAGGTGCCGTTCCAAAATCACGGGAACGGGCTGGTTGGCGAAGTCTCCCTCCTGATCGAGGGAAATGCTGAACCAGAGTTCGAGGCCTTCCTCCTTGGCAAAGCTCTTGAAGAGCATGAGATCGGAGAGGTCGGCATGCAGAAAGTCAAACTCGTCGACGATCACGAGCTCGGCAGGGAAGCCTCCCGAATGAATCCGGGAACGCAGGCTGTCGATGACGTGAGCCGTGTTTGTCGTCTTCTGGTCGAAACTCATGACAGTTCGGCGAGGGGCAATTTCGTCGTGGAGATCCATGGCTCCCGCCAGGTCTTTGACCTTCGAGATCTCGGTGAAAATTTCTTCGTAGTAGTCGATGATGTGTACTGTTCGGGAGGCGAAAGTGACGTGGATGACGTGCTTTCCCTGCAACAGTTTGTCTGTGGCGATGTGCACCAGCGCGGAGGTTTTTCCCACCCCGTGTCGGGCGGCGAGAACACCGACATTCCCTTTGCCCACTCCGCCGTTGGTGGACGCATCCAGGATGCGCAGGGGGCTTTGTTTGACCAACTCTGACCTAACCATCGGACTCCTCTCCCTCTCGGAGGAAGACCCGAGGCGCCCCGTTTTGTCCCTGAGGAATCCGGGCGGCGCCTGGAACCTTACCTCGCGACATTGAACTGGAAGGGGGCCAGAAGGCCCCCTTCATCTCTCATTGTCGCGCAGGTTCCGAACGCCGTCCAGCCCCTACCTGTTCTGCTGTTTGCGCTTTTCTTCGTATTCTTTTTTCAGCTGAGTCGCCACGCTCTCGGGAACCTTGGCGTACTTCTCAAACTCCATGGTGAACTCAGCCTTGCCCTGGCTCATCGACCGAAGGACCGTCGAGTAACCGAACATTTCCGACATCGGAACCTCGGCGATCACCGAGCAGAAACTTCCGTCTTCCGTTGAGCTGACGATGACACCGCGGCGCTGGTTGATCGAGCCGAAGATGTTCCCCTGGAACTCGGTGGGTCCCTCAACGGCGACCTTCATGATGGGTTCGAGGATGATGGGCTTGGCCTTCTGGTAGGTCTCGCGGAACGCCATCAGGGCAGCGGTGCTGAACGCCATGTCCGAAGAGTCGACGGGGTGAGAAGCACCGTCGTTGACCACGGCCTTCACTCCCACCACGGGGAATCCAATGAGGGTTCCCTTCTTGACGGCTTCCCGGAATCCCTTGTCGCAGCTGGGGATATACTCGTTGGGGATGGCCCCGCCCTTCACCTGGCTCTCAAAGGCATAGTCGGACTCGGTAATGGGCTCGAACCAACCGCCGATCTTGGCGTACTGTCCGGAACCACCGGTCTGCTTCTTATGCACATAGGTGAACTCGGCCTTCTCGGAGATCGCTTCCCGGTAGGCCACCTGGGGCATGCCCGTTTTCACCTCGGCCTTGTACTCACGCTTCATCCGCTCGATGTACACTTCGAGGTGCAGCTCTCCCATTCCCTGGACGATGGTCTGGTTCGATTCGGGGTCAACGTACGTGCGGAAGGTCGGGTCTTCTTTCGTGAACCGGTTGAGAGCCTTGCTCATGTTGTCGCCAGACTTCTTGTCCACGGGCTCGATGGACAGCGAGATGACGGGAGCCGGGACGAACATCGACGTCATGGTCACGTTAAGCTTGTCGTCACAGAATGTGTCGCCCGAGGCGCACTCGATGCCGAAGAGGGCAGCGATGTCACCGGCGCCGGCGTAGTCGATGTCTTCCATGTGGTTGGAGTGCATCTTGATGAGCCGGCCGATCTTGAACCGCTTCTGAGTCCGCATGTTCTTCAGTTCCTGGCCCTTCTTGACCTCGCCCTGGTAGACACGGACGTAGGTGAGCTGTCCGTACTGGCCATCGTCGAGCTTGAACGCCAGGGCCACAGTGGGCTTGGAATCGGATACTTCGAGGGCAATCTTCTCCTCTCCCTTGTCCTGGTCGAGGGCCCAGTTGGCCTTCTCGTTAGGAGCGGGGAGATAGTCGGAGACACCGTCGAGAAGGACTTGAACACCCTTGTTCTTGTAGGCTGAGCCCACAAACACGGGGGTGAGTTCGCGGCTCAGGGTACCCTTACGGATGGCCGCCTTGATGAGGTCCACGGGGGGATCTTGTCCTTCCAAATGCATTTCCATGAGCTCGTCGTTGAACATCGAGAGCTCTTCCAGCATCTTCTCCCGCCATTCCTTGTACTGAGCTTCGTACTCGGCGGGGATCGGGAGCCGCTTGATGTCGGTGCCGTCTTCTCCCTCAAAGTACACGGCCTGGCCGTTCACGAGGTCGATGACGCCCTCGAACTTATCTTCAAGTCCGATGGGGAGGGTCACAAAGACGGCGTTATGGCCGAGCTTTTCTTTCAGCTGTTCTTTGACGCGGAACGGGTTGGCCCCGGTACGGTCGGCCTTGTTGATGAAGGCGAGCCGAGGAACGTCGTAGCGCTTCATCTGGCGGTCGACGGTGATGGACTGGGACTGAACCCCTGCCACGGAGCAGAGCACGAGGATGGCACCGTCGAGAACCCGGAGGGACCTTTCGACTTCGATCGTAAAGTCGACGTGACCTGGGGTGTCGATGATATTGATGAATTTGTCATTCCACTGCACGCTGGTGGCGGCGGACTGGATGGTGATGCCGCGTTCGCGTTCCAGCTCCATCGAGTCCATGGTGGCGCCAACGCCGTCCTTCCCCTTCACTTCATGAATGGCGTGGATACGACCGCAGTAGAACAGGATGCGCTCGGTCAGCGTCGTTTTGCCAGAGTCAATGTGCGCGCTAATACCGATGTTGCGCATTTTCTCAACGGGAACCTTCATACGGAAAAAACCTCTCTCTGCAAATTGCACGTAAGTATAGAAAAAAAATACCGCCTTGAGCAAGGTCAAGGCGGTGGACCCTAGGATGAAATTCTCGTGATCATTTCTTCTTGGGAAGCTGCAAGACCAGCCGGTCAAAGGCTTTGATGGGGCGCTTGGGGTCGTTTTGCTTGACCAGGGTCGCCCGCCAGCCACCGTCCGAGGTGGTCGCCAGGGACACGATACCGACCTCTCCATTGGAAATCCCGTCACGAACCACGGCCAAATTGACGGGGACGACCTTGGGGGGAGTCTTGCCGGGGGCCACGACTGGCGGAGGCGCCGCAGCGGCGGCCGTAATGGCCGAGGCCAAGGCCAATCCTCGTTCGGGCTTCAGCACGACCAACACATCATCAGGTACCCGGACATCGGTGAGGAGACCGTCCCAGTCTCTGAACGACGCGATGTAGTCGTCGATGCTACCCGTCCACCGGGCGAGCCATGCCACATCCTTCGCTTTCTCGGTGGCCGCGGCCTGCTTTTCGGCGGCCAAATCAGCCTTGAG
>JAHFSN010000097.1 GCA_023265735.1 Spirochaetaceae bacterium
CGACGAGAGCCCGCTTTCCTCGTAGAAGACGGCCTTGGGGCTGTAGGCCTTCACTAGCTCGAACAGCTTGTCGGCGCGTTCCGTGGGGTCCAGCTGCTCACGGACGGCGTCGATCAGGTAGACGTTCCCGTCCGCCCCCAGACCCACGACCACCATGGCCGTGAAGTCGTTGTCTTTGCCTTTCTTGCTGGCCGGGTCGACGATGATGTACCGATTGAAGCTCGACCAGTTTTCGGGCCGTTCCCACCATTGAATCCAGTCGACCAGCAACCGGCGAAGAGACAGGAGTTCGGGCTTCTGGAACATCTGGCAGGCGGTTTGATAGGGTCCCAGGTCACGGCACCAAATCGAGAATTCCTCGGGCGCCATGAGCAGAAGGTTCCCGTCGAGTTCGCCGTTGTCGGTCGGATAGAAGATCCGGGCTTCAAAGGACCCCTGTTCCAGAATGAAGTGATAGGCGTCGAGGTTGTCATACCTGGTGGCCACCATGCCCACCCGCGCATTCTGGGCCCGCAGCGGGGTCATCAGCCGAAAGTTGTTGACGGCCTTGTCGACCATTTCCTGGTTCGTCGTGAACCTGTGGTCGACAATGTCGTCCATCCGGATCCTGTCGAAGTGGCTGCCCGTGGGCAGGGACAGAATCGAGTGAAACTCGATGGTGGCTTCCCGGCGGATCGTCCGGCGCCGCAGGGTCAGGCCGCTTTCAATGTTCCAGCTGGGCGCCTCCTTGATCGGCTTTTCCCAGAGGACCTTTTTGAAGATCCACTTGACGTGGGAGCTGGCCAGAATCTGGATCATCTCGTTGGCGATCTTGGTGATCTGCCGGGCTGTCATCGAGAAGATCGCTGTGGTGGTCTCCGGAAAGTAGAGCGATTCCCAAAGCGTGTACGCCACGGTCAGAATCGTGGTCTTCATGTGGCCCCGGGGCCAGAAGTCGGCAAAGCCCCAGGGTTCAGCCTGAACCATCCGGACCATGTGGAACGTCCAGTCGTTGTCGAGGTACTTGAAGTCTAGAAAGTGGACGATGTAGCACAGGAAAAAATAGAAGTCGTAGCGGCCAAGTTCGTAGAACTGGGCTCGCATGGCCTCATGGCCTTCTTTGGCAGCCGCGGCCAGGACCTTTCGATAGTACCGATGGGCCGCTTCCCGGGACTGAGGTATCCACCCGATGGAAGAAAACAGGGACCTTACGGCCTCACTGGTCGGGATCGGCCAGTTCGTCAAGGCGCTCAATGGCCCTCCTGTGGGTTTCTTCCGGGTCGTCCTTGCCCTTTTTCCCGCCCGCCGGCCCGGCCCCACCCTCGAGGACCCCGGAGGCGGCGGCCATCAGGGGCATGAGAATTCCCTGGGCAAAGAATGCCTGGCGCTCCATCAGCTTGATGGCTTCCGGGTCGTGCTTTTCCGTGGGACTGAGGGTCAGATAGGCGTCGATAGCCGTCAGACCGTCATTGATGACCACGGTCATGTTCTTTTGGGTACCGATGATCAGGTCGGCCAGGGCGTCGTTCTGTTCAGGGCTCAGCTTCACCCTCGGGGCTTGGAATCCCCGGGCGTTGGTCATGGTCTGCAAAGCCTTCCCCGGGTCCTTTTTGGCCCGGGTGAGGAATTTCTTGACCGCGTCAACGCTTGGATGTTCGGGGGTGTCCTTGAGGGACTCCGCTATTTTGGCGGCAGACTGTCCATCCGCCTGCAGTTGCAGGGCGGCGGCGTGCCAGGTGGTATTTCCGCTCTTCCGGGCCATTGTCCCCGGATTATGTCTCCGGGGACAGAATGCTAGCTTTGCGGTGGCAAAAGCCTTGAGGTTGAACTATCTTCGTGTCATGGACGAACCGAAGGACGAAGACGAGGAATTCGAGATCGACAACGTCGCGGACTATGGCGGTTGGTTTGATACCCACCCCGAGGAACTGCCGGCCGACGAAGACGAATGACCAAGGAAGAACGATCGTCCCTGAAAATGGCCATCGATATCGTGGCTCCCGACAAGCACTGGATCTTCAGTGAGGTTCCGGGGGGCAAGATCGCCATCCGGTTTCAGGACCCCAAAACCAAGCCCGTGGCCACCATAGCCGAGTGTCCTACCCACGCCGACGTGCTCAACGCCATCTTGAATGTTCTCTCTACCACGAGGGATCGGTATTCCCAGGGCCAGATACTGCAGCTAGCCCTGGCCCTTTTCAGCCTTATCGGACGGCTCGACAATATCCGGGGATCCAAGGTCTGACGACGAAACCAAACTTCTGGCGGATTGACAGGCCCGACACGTACAGGCGTGGGCCGGGTCCCTAATTTGGTCCATGACGATGTTCCGCAGGGCCTTGTTTTCATCGATCAGCCGGTCAACACCAATCGTGATCATGTTCAGCGCGTCGTAGGTGTTCATAGCTATCAAGTTTCTAGCCACTTGCAAACGGTGTCAACAGTTTAGTCAGGGCTATGTTCCTCTCGTGGGCTGATAGCCTGGACCTCGACCTTTCTGGCCCTGATCCCGCCCACGGCCCTGCCGGTATCGATGCTGCTGCGGACCCTCCGGCCGTATTCCTGGGTAGCCTGGTTCTGGCTCAGGAAGATCTCGACCGACCCCCGGGGCGTCGTCCGGCCCTTCACCACCCGGCGGACAGCGACGGCCTGGGGGATGGTTATCCCCGGTTCTCGTTCCTGCTCGGGCTTGTTGTCCCGGGGATCCTCGAGGAGTTCTTCCTCTGTGGGCTGGTAACCGTGGCGGACGGACAGCCACGGCAGCGGGTCCAGCCCGTCGAGGCTCACCTTTGAGGACCCACCACGAACACCGTGCGGGTCTGCCCCTCCTCCCGGGGAACCCAGCCCGCCGGGTCTTTCGTCCAGGTCACGCTGAGCGCGTCAACCTGGCCAACGGGCACCAGCAGCTCACAAAGGCGGGCCGCCAGGCCGTCGACCATGCTCTCGCCAGGCTTGAACTCGGTCATCCATTTGACGAACAGGGCCCGGGCTTCCTCAGGCTTCATTGACTAGCCTCTTGAACTCCACCACCCATACCCACGGGTTGGCGTCCCACGACCCGGGGCCGTTGATGGATTCCCATAGACATTTGTAGGCGAATCGATAAGGCTCCTCGGCGGCCTCAATCTTTGCCCCCTCCGCCCTTGCGTCCGCTTCGTTGATGTCCTGCAATCGCTCCACCCGGATAGCTACGATCACGCGGACGGTCCTTGCCCTGACCCTGGGCATGAGGAGCGACGGGTGCCACTTGCCACCAATCGGGGGCCCAACATGGGTCGCGCGGTAGACCGTCTCGACGCTGTCGCCCGACCAGGTTTCCTTGAACCAAAGCCTGTCACCAACGACACCAAATGGGCAACGGACCTTTACGCTTCCTGTGATGCAGTACTTGTCATTGCCAACAGGAGACCAGACCGCTTTTCCGTTATTCTTCCGGTCACTGTGTTCCGAAATCCACCCATCAAACCGCCAGGCGCCAGGATTCTTGTTGATCTCGTCCAGCCCACGGGTGCGCCTGGTTTGCGTCTTCTCGCCTCGAAGGTCTGCAATGACCATAGGGGCGCTCATCAGGATTCCGCGTTCTCTCTTCTCAGTTGCTACCATTCCCGACCTCCTCGCTTTTCCGAGTTGAGCCTTGATTCCCCTTGTTCCGGAGGAACTTCACGTCTCGGCAAACCCTGCAGCAGTCGCCGGCGTTGGCAGGGTTTCGCATTGCCTTTGCCTTCCTGGTCTCGTAGTGTCCGCAGCCTAGATGTGACGATGAATTCAAGACTCACGCGCCCTCCTTTTGCCCCTTGTAGGCGGCAATTCCTTTCAAAACGAGACTGATGCTCGACCCGACAAGGTACCAACACAGGCAGAACACCAGACAGCTGACTGCAAACGAATCCACGTGAATCACGATCATCCTTTCGCTCCTTCCTTGGTTTTCCGCCCTCGGCCGCCCTGGTAGTTCACATCCAGCTGTGCCTTGGTGATTCTCGAGACGTCGTAGCTGTTGGCCGTCGTCGCCTTGTCCGAGTGCCCCAGCTGCTCACCCACGGCCCCGATGGATACACCCTTCCCCAGCATGGTCGTGGCGAAGTAGTGGCGCATGCTGTGCGGGGTCAAACTGATCCCGGCCACCCGGGCGAACGTGCGCCGCACGTCCTTGCGCACGTTGTCCTGGTCCAGGGGACGGCCGGTCCGGGTCTCGAACAAAAACTCCCGGCCCCCGAACACCCGGCGGATCCTGGCCAGCAGCGGCTCAGGAATCCAAACTGCCCGCTCCTTCCGGCCCTTGCCGTGGATAGTCACGAAGGCGTCCTGGGGGTTGAACGGCGCCACGTCCTTGACCCGGATATCGCACATCTCTTCGACCCGAACGCCGGTCCGGGCCAGGAACTCAATCACGGCCCCGATCCGGGGAGTAGCGGCCCGAATGACCCTGCCAACCTCGTCGGGCAACAGTTCCGCGACCATCTTGGCCCGCTTGCCTTTCATCGGCCTGGGCAGCTTGATAAACGCCAGGTTGTGTTCCAGTTGCCAGCCCTGGAGGGCCGCCTCCCGCGCCGGTAGTTCCTCGCTGTTGCGTTCGTGCCAGGCCAGCAGCGCGGCCTTGCAGGCCCAGAAGTAGCCGCAGACGGTCGACGCGGCCGAACCTTCGGCGGTCTTGCAATCCAGGAACTCACGCAGGGCCGCAACGCTAACGAACTTCCCCTGTTCTGCTACCCACCCCACGAACCGAATAACCCTGACGCCGTACGCCTTTGGCTGGTTTTCAAGGATTCGCCCCCAGAAATCCAGGAATTCGCGGAACGGAATGTCCCCAAGGCCGACTTCCGGCCCCGAAAAGGTGCGGTTTTCGGTCTGTTTCATCGAATCAAATCCTTTTCCTGAAACGAATTAACCGATTTTGTCCCCATTATGTCCACCCCACCAAACCCCACCACCCTGGGGTCAAAAGGGGCAATTCTGCACCCGAAAAGATCTCTTATCGGGGCAAAAGCGGTCGTTGAGGTGGCAATCTTGAGGCCACGGTGATTGATGGCGATTTTCGGTCCCACACGGCGGATCTTGTCCTTAGCTTGGAGGGGGGGCTTCTGGGTGCACCTGATAAGTAGACTTTTCAGGTGCACGAGACCGAGTTGGACCACAAAAAACAGTTGACCGGGGTTCACAGAGACCTCACTTTGGCCGTTCCATGGGGCCACCCCGGGGCTATTTTGTTCACAATGTCCACGGCCTGCCGAACCTCGTCGGCTGTTGCAAGGTCCTCGGAAAGCTTCAAGTCGGACGGGGACCCCTCAGGAAAATTGGACTTGGAAGCGTCAGTGCCCGGGGTCAGAACCTCCTCATCGAGCTTCATCGGTGTCCTCCTGTTCCTCGGTTGCAGAACGCTGGTGCAACTGGTCTCTGGCCAGCTGCAAGAGGTCGTCAATCCTTCCCATCTCGGCTACCTCGGCCAGCACGGACTTGGAGTTCCACCTGGCGGCCTGACGCCAGCGCTTTCCCGTCAGGTCCTCGAACGCTTTGTACAGACGGTTCAGAACGGCCGGAACAGACTTCCCCGTTCTGTCGGCGTAGGCCTTGGCCAGGTTGTAGATCCGGCTTTTCGGGCTGGTGTAGTCGGTCAAGATCAACCTCCCGCCGAGATGAGCTCGGCTAGTTTTCCACAGACTTTTCCACAATTTTGTCCACAAGAGGTAGGAGATTCTTCCTTCCTTCCCGGAGGGGAAGGAAGAATGTGAATATGAAGAGCATTGCTTCGGCTTCGTTTCCGCATCGATTGGGCAATGCGTCCGCATATGCATCCGCATACTTCGAGCATCATCGTCTCCCGCCTTTGGGTACGTGATTGATCCACCTCGCTTCGGCCGCGGCTTTGCCAAGTTCTGATCGCCTTCGAGCTGCAGCGATTTCTTCCTCTGCCCGCTCGTTTGTCAGGATTCCGTCCTTCAGCGTGAAGAAGGCCAGGATATCGGTGCGGTATTTCTTCCAGTCCGCGGGGCTCAGCCTGGCCAGTCTTGCCAGCTTCTTCTCGTCTTGGTCGAAGCCCCCTTGATTGAGCCAGTAGTGCATCAGCAGATGCAGATAGGCTCCAGAGGCCGTCGTATCGAGATGGGCTGTTGCGGTCAGATAGTCGGCGCACCACAGGGGCATGAAAGGCAACTCGGCCAAGGCTTCCTCCAACCTTTCCCTCTGCGTCCTCCGCCGGGCTTGGGACCGGCTTGCCGCATTGAAAGGCCCCCGAGGCCTCTTACCTCTCGGGGGTTCTGATTCGTCTATTTCTTCATCCACCCTCCTCTCCCCTCCCGGGGCACCAGCTTCTCTTTTCTGGACCACTCAGTCGGCAACCCGTCGCAGTTCGGCCGGCGTGTACTCAACCTGAAAGCCCTGACGGTAGATTCCCGGCACAACGGTGATCCTCGAGTGCTCCTCGTGGATGAGCTCGGCCGGTTTGTCCACGACGATGTGACCGCCTCCGTCGTCGTGGCGGAACATCTTCACGCGGTCCCCCTCGAAGCGATGGTGGTGGCCGGTGACCTCGCCGTAGGCCAGGATGGTTTTCATCCCCTTCGAACGTCGGAGGGGTCGCCCCCGAACCTTGTCGTCTCGCAGGAGATACACGTCCCCCTGCCTGATCTGCTGCATACAGACCTCCTTCAGCTTTCAATCTCCGGGCGATACTGCTCGGGGTTCTCGAACATGAAACTGCCGTCGGCCTCGCGCCAGGTCGACGCCATGGCCGCCAAAACGTCGTTGGACGCTCTCCCGCCGTCTCTTCCGGGGAATCCCACGGCTGCCAGCCCTTGCCCTTCAGGAACGTCTGGTAACCGGGCTCCGGGGTGGAATTGATCATCTCGAGGATGACAATGGGTTCGTCCCCCGGCATTTCCCGGTACAGAAGCCTGGCCCCTCGGAGTCCGTAGACGTAATGATCAGGAGACCCCGTGTCGACGACCCGGGCACCGCAATCCACCATGTACTTGGCAACGCCTCCCGGGTACCGTTCGAGGAGAACCCGACGGACCTCGGCATTCTCCTCGCTGTCCACAACCTTCACGTCGATCCGCTCGGGGTTCGTCACGATGAACCCGGGAACCATGACGCCGTGCCAGAAGAACAGGGGCTCACAATCCGACGCCACGGCCGGTCCGTTGCCACAATGCAGACGCCGGCCTGCCGGCGTCTGCTCGACGCTGACTTGGGGTTTCGCAA